>NZ_FMWY01000026.1:0-48341 GCF_900103145.1 Nitrosospira sp. Nsp18
TTACCATATCAAGGTCTCCTTTTCGGTAACCTTCAATATGGCGCAACGTTATTTCTCAGAATACCTTTCGGTTACATTTAATTCGGCGCAATTCGTCTTCATCGGAGTGGTATCAAGGGGCTAACCGGACGGGCTATAATTACGCGGCGCCTGGTTTATCCTCTCCTCTACGATCCTGGTTGGGGGGTGCGATGCGTCGGCTGTGAGGTTATCCAGCAGCCTGCCGGGCTTAAAAGGAAATCGCTGTAAAAGCGCAAAATGTCTAGGCTGTTCATATTTCGCCGCTTTTTCGACCAATAGAATAACTATTGGCCTTCAAAATCTGCAAAATCCGCCTTCACCCAGTCACTTTTTCGCTGCGATTCTTTAAGCTCGACACGCTGCCAGCGGGGGCGGAACAATCGATGGGTGCGCAATCATCACAACGGATTGTAGTGCATTTCGATACGGCTCATCCATGTCTGTATATCGTTGACTCGTTATATGATGACCGGGAAATATGGCTAGTCGCCGCACTCCGGATGATGGGTTCGAGTCGAGCACCCGGCGCTGCTGGCTGCGGACACTCATAGCCGGCGCCGCAATGATCGCACTGGATGCGACAGGAGCAACCAGGCGGCGTAATGGATTCACTGTTCTCACATTTGGGGATTCCATCCTGGACTGCGCCCGATACAATGAATATGGCGTACATCCAGGGCAGCTGATCCTGCGTAATGACGATCATCTGTTTCCCGAGTTCCGCGGTAATGACCTTTTGTCGTTCGCGTTTGCACAGCTCGACCATCGGGCGCGTGACGGCAGTCGGGTGGAGGATCTTCCGCGGCAAGCGCTAGGACTCCAGGTTGCCGAGCCGGGGGTGGCGTTGGTGACGATCGGTGGCAACGATCTTCTTGCGGGACTTGCCGCAGACCGGGGAAATGGCATACTGCGCTTCGAGCAGCGTCTGGATATGTTTCTGCACGCGCTCCCAATGCAGCCAGTTCTGCTCGGCACGGTCTACGATCCGACGTTCGGTGACGATTCGCGCAACTTTCTAGGTGTCGATGCGGGCATTGCACGTGCGAATTTTAATCGGGTAAACGCGATCATTGCCAAGCTCGCCGTGCGCTATGGGCAACTCATCGATTTGCACCGGCATTTTCTAGGCGGCGATCCCTCATGGTTTACGTATACGATCGAGCCGAGCCTGCGGGGGGCCTCGGAAATCCGTGCCGCATTCCTGCCAGCGGTATTGACGGCCCAAAAATGCCTGATGTAGGGCGTGGCCGCGATTCATGAACGGTTGATCTCTGCACCAGTCTCATGCTCTATGTCTCGATAACTACTCGATCCACTTCCTGCCCGCTAAACAATCGCTCGTATTACACCGGCATCCACCGATCCCGAAGCCATCCAGGCATGTTTAGATGGAAGAGTCGATGGAAAGAATCGTTTTTCACCTGATCCCTAATTTATCGAAGCCATCGCCAAGCTAACCGTTGGTTTTCCGATTTCCGGGCGTAAGGGCGGTTTTTTTGTTAAAATACGCTTTAATTTATTAATTTAGTGGAGTATTTAATGGCTGTCGAGAGAACTTTGTCTATCATCAAACCTGATGCGGTTGCTAAAAACGTGATCGGCGAAATCTATTCCCGCTTCGAAAGCAAGGGATTGAAAATAATCGCGGCGCGCATGCTACAGCTGTCGCAGGCCGAAGCGGAAGGTTTTTACGCTGTGCATCGCAGCCGCCCATTTTTTAACGATCTGGTGAAGTTCATGGTTTCCGGGCCGGTAATGGTGCAGGTGCTTGAGGGCGAAGGCGCAATCGGCAAAAACCGGGAACTGATGGGCGCGACGGATCCGAAAAAGGCCGAGAATGGTACTATCCGCGCAGATTTCGCCGATAGCATCGACGCCAATGCCGTGCATGGTTCCGACGCGCCGGAAACTGCAGCAACTGAAATTTCCTATTTTTTTCCGCAACTCAACATTTATTCTCGCTAGGAAAACCACAGCTCCGCCATGAGCGTTAATCTTCTCGATTTCGATGCGAAAGGGCTCTCCGGCTTCTTTACGGAAATTGGTGAGAAGCCGTTTCGTGCCAAGCAGTTGCTGCGCTGGATACACCGATGTGGCCGGGCGGATTTTGATGGCATGAGCGACTTGGCGAAAGAATTGCGCGATAAGCTTGCTGCAACCGCCGTGATCGAATCCCCGCAGGTCATCAGCGATCATACCGCAGCCGACGGTACCCGAAAATGGCTGCTGTCGGTGGGTGCAGGTAATGGAATCGAGACGGTTTACATACCTGAAACCAACCGTGGGACGTTATGCATTTCCAGTCAGGTTGGCTGCGCGCTGGCGTGTACTTTTTGCTCTACCGGCAGGCAGGGATTCAACCGGAATTTGACAGTAGCGGAAATCATCGGTCAGTTATGGTGGGCAAATAAAGCGCTGGCGGAAGAGTTCGGCGGCGAGCAGGTCCGCGATCGGGCTGTCACGAATGTGGTAATGATGGGCATGGGCGAGCCCTTGGCTAATTTGGAAAATGTCGTGACCGCACTCAGCCTGATGCTGGACGATAACGCCTATGGGCTTTCGCGGCGACGCGTGACAGTAAGTACATCAGGCTTGATACCGGCCATGGACCGGTTGCGGGAGCGTTGCCCGGTAGCGCTGGCGGTATCCTTGCATGCGCCCAACGACATGCTGCGCGACCAGTTGGTTCCAATCAACAAGAAGTACCCCATCAAGGAATTGCTGGCGGCGTGCGAGCGCTACCTTCAATCCGCGCCGAGGGATTTCATCACTTTCGAATACGTCATGCTGGATGGGATTAACGATAGCGTGGCTCATGCACGTGAATTGGTTCAGTTGGTACGGCATACGCCCTGCAAGTTCAACCTGATTCCGTTCAATCCGTTTCCGAATTCCGGTTACAAGCGCTCATTGCCGGAAGCGGTGTCCTCATTTCGGGATGTGCTGATGCAGGCCGGGTTGGTGGTCACGGTACGCAAGACACGCGGAGACGATATTGCCGCTGCATGTGGTCAGCTGGCAGGGAAAGTCCATGATAAAACCCGACGGACAAGCCGGGGATCGATGGAAGTGGCAAGATGACGCAGACTTCGTGACGCAAACTTCGACGGATTTCTACAGTCAGTATTCACATACAGTGATAGAGCTGATTTCCGAATAAGAGGCAAGGCTGGCACAATGACGGATTCGAGTAATGGACGCGCCTGATAACGGAGATACCACCCTTGGGGCGGATGAAAAACCAGCCCGGACTGGAACAGGCGTGGGCGAATTATTGCGAGCGGAACGGCTGGCGCGCGGCTTGAGCATCGAGGATGTGGCACGGCAACTGCGCTTGGCGGTGCGGCAGGTGACGGCGCTCGAGGAGGATGACTACGACAAGCTTGCGGGCGGAACATTCGCGCGCGGATTCGTACGCAATTATGCCAAGCTGTTGCAGATCGATGCTGCGCCGTTATTGCAACAACTGGATCAGTCACTTCCGCCGTCCGCCCCTCAAACCATTACCTATCAGACTGAAGGTGTTCCGTTTCCTTCGAAGCAGAAATCGGGAACCCGCAACCTGATTGTCGCGGGGGTGATAATTCTGGCGTTGCTGCTGCTGATTTATGAAATTTATCGTGGTAACGAGGCTAATATAGCCAATATAGGCAAGCAGCCCAGCGTAAGTAGTGAAACCGGATCTGGAGCTGAAGAAGCAACCGAGCCGCCGCAATTCCAATCTCCTGACGTAATTTCAAACAGCGACGCCGGCTTGCCTGCCGAGGAAGCCACGGCAGGCAAGCAAGAAAGTACTGCGCAGCTTTCTGTTCCTGCTCCGGTTTTGTCTCCACCGCTGGCGCGGCAAGCTGCTCCGGCGACCGCTGTGCCTGAATCGGCGAACACGGTTTCCCCAAGGTCGGCGAGCCAATCGGCGAATACGACCGTTGCCTCTCCAGCCGTGAATGGCGGGGCGAACGGTATTCACTTGATATTTGCAGGAGAATCATGGACCGAAGTTAAAGATGGCAAAGGCAGATTGCTCCTTTCGCGGATTAACCCCCGGGGCGCCGAGCATGTTCTGCAAGGTACGCCGCCATTCTTCCTGACGATCGGGAACGCGGCTGAGGTCAAGCTGGTCTACAATAGCAAACCGGTTGATCTGGCGCCTTATACAAATGCCTTTGGTGGAACGGCGCGGTTGTCGCTCGAATAGAATTTCAACATTTATAAGATTCCTATATTTATCATGACCATGTCTCAAAATGCTTTCCCCCCACGTCGAAACAGTGTAGGCGTTTGCGTAGATAAGATCAGAATTGGCGGTGGCGCCCCGGTAGTGGTGCAATCCATGACCAACACCGATACCGAAAATGAAGTTGCCACCGCGGTACAAGTGGCGCAACTTGCGCGCGCGGGGTCCGAGCTGGTGCGTATTACCGTTAATACCCCGGCCGCTGCAAAAGCGGTGCCGGCTATCCGGGCTCGCCTCGATGACATGGGTTGCGATGTACCGCTGATAGGCGACTTCCATTTTAACGGCCACAAGCTGGTGACCGACTATCCCGGTTGTGCGAAGGCGCTGGCAAAATACCGTATCAATCCGGGTAATGTCGGGCATGGAAAGAAGCGCGACGAGCAATTCTCCATTCTGATAGAAACAGCCTGTAAATATGACAAGCCGGTGCGTATCGGCGTCAACTGGGGTAGTCTGGATCCGGAGTTGCTGGTGCGCATGATGGATGAGAACGCGCGATCCCCCGATCCGAAGGAGGCATCGCTCGTAATGCATGAGGCGTTGATCACCTCTGCGTTGGAAAGCGCAGCCAAGGCGGAAGAGATTGGTTTGGGCCGCGACAGGATTATACTGTCCTGCAAGATGAGCGGCGTGCGTGACTTGATCACCGTTTACCGTGACCTCGCGGCACGATGCGACTATGCGCTGCATCTGGGATTGACGGAAGCAGGCATGGGTTCCAAGGGAATCGTTGCTTCCACCGCCGCGCTATCCGTGCTGCTTCTGCAAGGCATAGGCGACACCATACGCATATCGCTCACCCCTGAGCCGGGCGGTGACCGCTCGCGTGAAGTCATCGTTGCCCAGGAAATCCTGCAGACCACGGGGTTGCGCGCATTTGTGCCTCTGGTGGCGGCATGCCCCGGTTGCGGCCGCACTACCAGCACCTATTTCCAAGAGTTGGCTGAAAGTATCCAGGGCTACGTGCGGAGCCAGATGCTGGTATGGCGCGAAGAATACGATGGTGTGGAAAACATGACGCTGGCTGTGATGGGATGCGTGGTCAATGGCCCCGGCGAAAGCAAGCATGCCAACATCGGCATCAGCCTGCCAGGCTCGGGAGAAAGGCCGGTGGCGCCGGTTTACGTGGATGGGCAGAAGTCTGTGACCTTGAAAGGCGATAATATCGCGGGGGAGTTTCGCCAGATCGTCGACGAATACGTGCATATGAAATATCCGAAGAAAACGGTCGATGTCCAGTAGAACGCTGCAAGCCATTCGCGGGATGAATGACATCCTGCCTGATCAGATATACCTATGGGAGTTTTTCGAGCAAGTTGTGCATGACTGTATGGCGGCTTTTGGTTACCGGAACATCCGCATGCCAATTGTCGAACAGACCGACTTGTTTGTGAGGTCGATTGGCGCGGTAACAGACATCGTCGAGAAAGAGATGTATTCCTTTTCGGATCAACTTAACGGCGACAGTCTGACGCTGCGTCCTGAAGGAACCGCTTCCTGTGTGCGTGCGGTGCTGGAACATAACCTGCTCTATGCGGGTTCCCAAAGACTATATTATTCCGGCGCGATGTTTCGCCATGAGCGTCCTCAAAAAGGCCGTTACCGGCAATTCCATCAGGTAGGCGTCGAAGCGCTGGGTTACGCGGGTCCGGATATCGATGCCGAGCTCATAATCATGTGTGCGGAATTATGGAAAAGATTGGGTATTTCCAATCTGCGCCTGGAAATTGGCACGCTTGGCAGCACCGCATCCCGCGCGGTGCACAGGTCTCGATTGATCGGATATCTGGAGCGGCATCTGGACAAGCTCGATGACGATGCCCGCAGGCGGTTGCACAGCAATCCGCTACGGATACTCGACAGCAAGAATGCCGAAATGAGAGAGGTTATCGACGGCGCGCCGCGGTTACTGGATGACCTTGACGAGGATTCACTGGCGCATTTCGAGGCGTTACAGCGGCTGCTGCGCGATCAGGGAGTCGATTTCGAGATCAATCCGAGACTGGTGCGGGGTCTGGATTATTACAATCGTACCGTGTTCGAGTGGATAACCGGCAAGCTTGGCGCACAAGGCGCAGTATGTGCCGGCGGCCGCTATGACGGATTGGTGGAACAGATCGGCGGAAGGGCTGCGTCGGCGGCGCCGGCTTGTGGGTTCGCGCTAGGGGTGGAGCGTGTGCTGGCGCTGATATCGATGGAAAGTGCAGGCGACATACCGCATTCCGTACCGGATGCTTACGTAATACATCGTGGCGAAATTGCAGATGGCTTTGCCTGGAAGGTTGTCAGGTACTTACGGGACAAAGGGCTCAAGGCAATTTTGCATTGTGGAGATGGCAGCTTCAAGGTCCAGATGAGAAAAGCGGACGCCAGCGGGGCGCGTTTTGCCGTCATCATTGGCGACGTGGAAGCACAAGCCGGCGAAATAAGCATCAAGCCGTTGCGCGAAGCGGCTGAACAGGTGAGGGTCGGGCTCGCGGAAGCAGCCGACCTGCTCAAAGGAAATTGAAAAAAAAAGCAATCAAGAAAGAAAATTATTAATTCGGGAAGCTAAATGGCAACATATGATCCGGAAGAACAAGAGAACATAGACGAACTGAAGACGTGGTGGAGCGTATATGGCACGCAGGTAATCGTGGTTATAGCCGTTTTTATCGCGAGTATAGCGGGCGTGCAGGCGTGGAATTACTACCAGCGGCAACAGATTGACCAGGCGGTGGAATTGTACGATTCGTTGTTGCAGGTTCGGGGGAGCGGGGATGCCAAGAAAATCAGCGATGCCGCTGGTCTGGTAATGGCGGGGTTTGCCAGCAGCGGCTACGCATCGCGCGCAGCGCTGATCTCTGCACAGTCCAGCCTGGACGCAGGCGATTTGCAAAATGCAAAAAGCCGTCTGCAGTGGGTGCTGGATAATTCGAAGGAAGAGGAATTGAAGGATCTCGTGCGGCTGCGGATGGCAAGCATCTTGCTGGATGAGAAAAAATACGATGACGGCCTGCGTGTGCTGGAAGCCAAGCACGGCGAATCTTTTGATGGACTCTATGCCGATCTTAAAGGCGATCTGCTCGCCAGCGCTGGAAAGGTTGCCGAAGCACGTGCGGCTTATCAAATAGCAATCGACAAGGTGGGCAAACAAGGCACGTATCACAATATCATTCAAATGAAATTGGACGCTTTGTGAAACCGCAAGTAATCTGAGTCTCCAACAAAATCAGGACCATCATCGAAGATGAGGGGAGTGGTAATTTTGACCCTCAAGGAAAATGATATGGCGGGGCCACCCTGTCGACGTGCAATCATTTTTTATTGTAAACCTCGAAAATGTCCCCAAGCAAACTGATGCCCTGGGCAATGCTCGCCGGAAGAGTAATTATCCGGAGGTTCGCCGGGATAGCTGACGCCGTCTCGCAGTATAGGCAGCATATTCTGCTGCTGACGGCATCCTTTTTGCTTTCCGGATGCGCTGGTATGATAGATATGGCGCGCGATGTGGCGAGCAGCCTGGCGGATATCGACATTTCCGGTGTCACCGAGATGTTCGTTGGCAAAGCGCCTGAGTTAAGTCCGGAGCAGCTTGCTCAGCTGGAGGTTATTCCGCCTGCGCGTTCGTTATGGAAAGCCGGGGTCGAAGAAGGCCAGGCGGCGGTATTTCTGCCGGTATTCGAGAATGGCACGGTATATGTAGCCAGCACGGATGGTCTCCTCGTGCGTTTTAATGCGACGACAGGCAAAGCGTCGGGCGTTATCGATACGAAACACAAGTTGTCGGGCGGCGTTGGCACGGGTGAAGGCCTGTTGCTGGTTGGAACCTTCAAAGGCGAAGTTTTGGCGTTTGATGAGAAAAGCGGTAACCGGCTATGGAAAGCACAGGTATCCACCGAGGTGCTAAGCCCACCGCATGCGGCAAACGGTATGGTAGTGATTCGTACCGGAGACGGCAGAATCTTCAGCCTGGAGGCGAGCAGCGGTAAGCGCAAGTGGATTTACCAAGGCGCCACCCCCTCATTGACGGTGCGAAGTTTCGCGGGCGTTCTGATCTCGGATGACACCGTCTATGCCGGTTTCGCTGGAGGTAAGCTGGTGGCGATAAATTCCTTGACGGGCAGTGTAAGCTGGGAAGCCGCTGTAGCACGGCCAAAAGGTGCGTCCGAGCTGGAGCGGATCGCCGATATCACCAGTTTGCCGGTAATGGATGAACAGCAGGTATGCGCTGTCGCCTATCAGGGACGTGTTGCGTGCTTCGAAATAACGACCGGCACCCAGATTTGGGCACAGGACGTATCCAGCAACGCCGGCCTTGCCATGGATAACCATTACCTTTACGTAAGCGAGAATAAAGGCGCGCTGGTAGCTTACGATAAAAAGGACGGCACCCGCATCTGGACGCAAAGTCTACTTGATGGAATCCGATTGTCTCCACCGCTCGTTCGCGACGCTCGTATCATAGTCGGAGATTCCCTGGGATATGTGAATCTCATCAGAAACGACAACGGCGCTATCGTTGCGCGAAGCCTCACTGACGAGGGCGCCATCGTTACTCGCCCGGTGCCGCTACCTGATGGTTTTGCGGTACAAACCTTGAAAGGTGGAATTTATGCATTCAGCACAGAATCAATGGCAGTGCCACCCCTGTTGCCTGGTCAGTCATCTTCGATACTGCGATCACCGCAAAGCCAGTTTCTCTGCGCATTGCTTCCATTCTGTACGCCGTAGTAAGTGAATTACAACCGACAAACAGGAGTAAAAATCCGAGAAAAATCTTTATTGCAGAAGAAAGGCGAGAGCGACAAGGAACCGGCTTTTTTGGGAAAATTACTATAATGAAACCTACTCTTGTGCTGGTCGGCCGCCCCAATGTCGGAAAATCAACGCTCTTCAACCGCTTGACCCGTAGCCGTGACGCGATCGTGGCGGATATACCGGGATTGACACGAGATCGCCACTACGGCCACGGCAGACTGGGAGATAAGCCCTATCTGGTTGTCGATACCGGAGGTTTCGAGCCCATGGCGACGGAAGGCATCCTGCATGAGATGGCCAAGCAGACGCGACAAGCGATCGATGAGGCTGACATGGTCCTATTCATCGTGGATGGGAGGCTGGGCCTGGCGCCGCAAGATAGAATCATCGCGGAGCAGCTGCGCAAAACGGGGCGCAAAGTCATACTGGTGGTAAATAAAACCGAAGGTATGGCGTCTTCTGTCGTTACCGCTGAGTTTCACGAGCTGGGCTTGGGAGATCCGTGCGCCATTTCCGCCATTCATGGCGACAATGTAAATGATCTGGTTGAACTGGCTCTGCTGCATTTTCCTCCGCCGCAAGAGGACGAAACAAAAGACAAGCATCCGAAAATTGCCATTGTCGGGCGTCCAAACGTTGGTAAATCGACGCTGGTAAATACAATGCTGGGGGAGGAGCGGGTTATCGCCTTCGATGAGCCCGGTACGACGCGTAACAGTATCTATATCGATTTCGACCGTAACGGCCGCACATATACGCTGATCGACACAGCTGGTTTACGGCGTCGCGGCAAAGTGCTTGAGGCGATAGAAAAGTTTTCGGTAGTGAAAACACTGCAAGCGGTAGAGGATGCCAACGTGGTTGTACTGGTCCTTGACGCGAGCAGCGAAATTTCGGACCAGGATGCCCACATCGCCGGATTTATTCTGGAGGCGGGCCGTGCGCTGGTGTTGGCAATTAATAAGTGGGATGGCCTAAGCGAGTATCAACGCGACACTATCAAGAGCGAAATCGCCCGAAAACTGCCTTTCCTGGTGAGTTTCGCGAAGTTCCACTACATCTCGGCATTACGGGGCACCGGTTTAAAAGGACTACTCCCATCGATTGACGCCGCCTATGCCGCCGCGATGGCACAGCTATCCACCCCCAAACTCACCCGTGTCCTAATGGCGGCGGTAGAGAGGCAGCCACCGCCGCGTGCGGGCATGTCTCGTCCAAAACTGCGTTACGCCCATCAGGGCGGCTCAAACCCGCCTTTGATCGTGATCCATGGCAAGTCCCTCGATCATGTGCCCCAAACCTATCAGCGTTATCTCGAGAATATGTTTCGCGAGACTTTCAAGCTCGAGGGTACGCCTTTACGGGTGGAATTCAAGACTGGCCACAATCCCTACGCCGGAAAAAGCCCGGCGCCACTCAGCGAGGCAGAAGCAAAACAAGCGCATCGCCGCCGCAGATACGGCCGAAAGAGATATGGATAATTATTGATTTCGCTCCGGGTCTCAGTAGAACATGGGAAATTTCTGAATAACGCCTCGTCCTCGTCGCATGCGCCAAGGCTGATTCACGGATATCTAGCAGCCTTTCGGACTTGAAGAATCGCAGCGAAAAAGCGGAAAAATATGAACCAGCCAGACGCTTTTGCAGCCGATTTCCTTCAAATTCGACAGGAGGTTAGTGTAATATCCTTGGCACACTCAAGATAAATTCCGGAATCGGTGCGTCGAAACGAAGACCGTCTTCAGCCACCATCTGATAACTGCCTTTCATCGATCCAACCGGCGTTGAAATGGCAGTGCCGCTCGTATACTCAAAGCTGTCACCGGGCTTCAGCAACGGCTGCTCACCTACTACGCCGAGACCCCGCACCTCCTGCACACCGCCGCCTCCATCCGCGATAATCCAATGGCGGCTAATCAGCTGTGCCGGAACCGTGCCGGTATTGGAAAGGACGATCGTATAGGCGAACACATACCGATCGAGCGCCTCGTCTGATTGTTCAGGAAGATAGGTTGTGTGGACCTTTACCTTAATTTCGTATTTTGTGCTTTCAGTCATAACCGCATTGCACACTATTTTTCATCTGACGGCAAGGGTGGCGCGTCATAAAATTGTCCAGGCGAACGAAATTTGAGGGGAGAGCTGGTTTAACGGCTGAAGCTGTTAGCGTCAAGCTGTCATTTGCGGTTAAAATCCAGTTTTTTGTTTACAAGGAAGCCCTTCATGGCTAATTATCGCATCGCCCCGAGCATTCTTTCCGCAAACTTTGCCAAATTAGGCGAGGAGATCACTGCTGTTATCGATTCCGGAGCGGATTTTATTCACTTTGATGTGATGGATAACCACTACGTGCCCAATCTTACTATTGGCCCACTGGTATGCAGCGCGATCCGTCCCCTGACGGACGCGGTTATCGATGTGCATCTGATGGTCGAGCCGGTGGATCGTATTATTCCTGACTTCGCCAAGGCCGGCGCCAATATCATTTCGTTTCATCCAGAAGCCTCCCGTCATATAGATCGTACTATAGGGCTCATCAAGGAACAGGGTTGCAAGGCAGGTCTGGTATTCAACCCTGCAACACCGTTAAATTATCTCGACCATGTACTCGAAAAGCTGGATCTGGTACTGATAATGTCGGTAAATCCCGGTTTCGGCGGACAGCAATTCATTCCTGAAGCATTAGAAAAACTTAAGGCGGTGCGGAAGCGCATTGATGAGACGGGGAAGAAAATTTTGCTTGAAATCGATGGTGGGGTGAAGGTGGATAACATCGCTGAAATTGCTCGCGCGGGGGCTGATACTTTCGTTGCGGGTTCTGCTATCTACGGCGCAGGCAGGGACAGCGATCCGCACCGCTATGATTCGGTATTGGCTGCTTTACGCGCAGAGTTGGCAAAGGCTTGACAACAGCCTTTAAAGGCAGAAAAGCTCGTTGAACGCCGGTCATGAATAGCATATTTATTCCATTTCCCTCCGTCACTCTGAAAATGATCCACGTCCAGGATGCGTTCTGAGAGCGCGTGCTGGGGCGTTCTGGCTCAGCGCAGTGACAATGGGTTATGCCCAAGCTATGTGATCTGTTCCAATCAGATTTTAAGGGGGAATTCACAACTCACGAGTTCCCGGCGTTTCACCGCAACATAATCATATCGAACAATAGGAACCACTCATGAACAAAAGTTTTTCTCCGATGGCGGATGCCTCTGAAGTTGAAATGGAATTTCCCCTGCCAGTAAAGGCCGTGATGATCGACCTGGATGGCACCCTTCTCGATACCGCGCGGGACTTGGCCACTGCTGCCAACATGATGCTAAGGGAGTTGGGCAGAACGCAGCTTCCGCTGGAAACCATCCAGTCCTACATCGGCAAAGGCGTAGAAAAATTGGTGAAACGTTCTCTTACTGGAAGTATTGACGGCGAACCTGGCGCAGAATTGCTCGGCAAAGCGATGCCGATATATGAGCGTGAATACGCGAGAGCGTTGTGCAATGACACCCAGGCCTATCCAGGTGTTTTGGAAGGGTTGAACGCCTTGCGCGAAAGCGGATTTGGTCTGGCTTGCGTTACCAATAAAGCTGAAGTCTTCACCTTGCCGCTGCTTCGTGCGACCGGGTTACTCGGTTTTTTCGACATTGTCGTTTCAGGCGATAGCCTGCCCAAAAAAAAACCCGATCCAATGCCTCTGCTGCATGCCTGCAAGCACTTTGGAATTCAGCCACGTGAGATGCTGCTGATCGGGGACTCATTAAACGATGCGCAAGCAGCGCGCGCGGCAGATTGCCACATATTTTGTGTACCATATGGTTATAACGAGGGGCGGGATGTGTATGAGCTCGATTGCGACGCTGTGGTCTCGTCGATTTATGAGGCAACGAGGTTGATCCGGAAATTGTCATGATAGCCAAAAAAACTGAAATTGGAAGATGCAGGGGCAAAACCTGGTGTCCTTGGCGCCAGAGCTTTGCTCGCTGGCGTGTTTAGTCCCGCTGCGGCCTTCTTTCTTTTTCTGTTTTTTTTCAAAGTAAATCATGACCGAAACTGAATTCAACGATCTTGCAAGACAGGGCTACAACCGCATTCCAATAGTACTGGAAACCGTTGCTGATCTCGACACCCCCCTGTCGGTTTATCTGAAGCTTGCCCATCAGCCTTATTCATATTTGCTGGAATCGGTGCAGGGCGGCGAACGTTTCGGGCGATATTCATTTATTGGCTTGCCTGCTTCGACCCGCATCGAGGCGCGCGGCAACCGCATCAGACTTATCAATAGCGCAGGACTAAGAGAAATTGAGGTGGATGATCCGCTGTCGTTCGTCGAATCCTATTTGTCGGATTTCAAGGCGGCGCCATACCTTGCTTTACCACGCTTCTGCGGGGGTCTCGCGGGCTACTTCGCATATGACACGGTGCGATATATCGAGCGCAAGCTGGCCGGTAATGTTCGCCTTGGCGTCCGCCCCAATGTGCTCGACACACCGGACATATTATTGCTGCTATCCGAAGAACTGGCGGTCGTGGATAATCTTTCTGGCAAGCTCTACCTTATCGTCTACGCTGACCCGGGTGTGTCCGGCACATACCTCGCCGCCAAGAAACGCCTGAAAGAACTGCTGGCGAATTTGCGCAAGCCTGTGGAGATTCCGGCAGAAGCGTCATATCAATCCGGTGAGGCTGTCTCGGAATTCAACGAAGCAGATTTTATTGCGGCAGTGGAGCGCGCCAAGCGTTATATTTTCGATGGCGACGTCATGCAGGTAGTGCTATCGCAGCGCACCAGCAAGCCTTACAGTGCTTCACCGCTGGCGCTTTACCGTGCGCTTCGCAGCCTCAATCCATCGCCTTATATGTTTTATTATCATCTCGGTGGCTTTCACGTGGTAGGCGCCTCACCCGAGATTCTGGTGCGACTGGAAGGCGAAACCGTGACGGCGCGTCCTATCGCAGGTACCCGCCCGCGCGGAAAAACCGTACAGGAAGATACGGCGCTGGCGGCCGATTTGCTGGCTGACCCGAAAGAACGTGCGGAGCACGTGATGCTGATGGATCTGGGGCGTAACGATGTCGGGCGGGTTGCACAGACGGGCACGGTAAAAGTCACCGAGAACATGCAGATCGAGCGCTATTCCCACGTTATGCATATCGTTTCCAATGTAGAGGGCAAACTCAAGCCCGGCCTGAATGCAATGGATGTACTGCGTGCCACCTTCCCGGCAGGAACCGTTAGCGGCGCCCCCAAGGTTCGGGCAATGGAAATTATCGATGAGCTGGAAGTTTCGAAACGGGGAATCTACGCCGGCGCAGTCGGTTATCTGGGGTTCAACGGAGATATGGATCTGGCTATTGCCATTCGCACCGGTATCGTCAAGGAGGGTACGTTGTATGTACAGGCGGGCGCTGGTATCGTTGCCGATTCCGTGCCGCGAAGTGAATGGATAGAGACCCAGAACAAAGCCAGGGCGCTATTGCGGGCGGCGGAGATCGCAGAAGCGGGTTTGGATAGCAAGGTTTGAATAGAATGTGATGTCATTGCCGCGCTACGGCGGACGGAACCTGGAAGCTGGGTACGCCACTGACTGTCGAGTTTATTCATGTGCTTGTGGCAGCTCATTGCAATCAGGGTAGCGATGCAGTAGAAATAAGTCATATTTACCTACTTCATATGTTGACTCCCCGAATTCGCAGCAGAATTAACCGGTAGCTATCACTGCCTTTCATAAGCCCATTCCAGCAGCGCATCCATCGCGGGCTGAGCACCTCCCGCCTTGGGATGGTTGACCAAAAAAACCACAACCACGCGTCTGCCTGATTTTTCAAGTACATAGCCGGCCATGGTTTTTACGCCCTCGAGCAGGCCGGTCTTGATATGAGCCTGGCCCGCCGTAGCGCTGCCGTTCAGCCTTTTTTTCATGGTGCCATCCACTGCCGCGATCGGCAGGGAGGAGATGAACTCGGGCATTGCCGGGCTTTGAAATGCCGCAAGTAAAAGCTCTCCCAGGTGGCGAGCGCTGATTCGCTCGTTGCGTGATAACCCCGAGCCATTTTCCATGATCAATTCAGGAAAACTCAACCGTTTGGATGCGAGCCATTGTTGAATCGCCGTGTTCGACTTCGCCAGTGTCGCGCGCCGTTTATTTTTACTGTCACCCGTACCGTTGGTTGAGCTGATACTCTCACCGGCAGGGACACCTGTCGACATGCCCCCTAGCATATCGGCCGGCAGGCCGGTAGTCAGCCCAAGTGCAAGATACAGTTGCCGTGCCGCGGTATTGTTGCTGAATTTATTGATATCGCGAACGATGTCCGTGAGTGGAGGGGATTGATGGATTTCAAGTGGCGGCATTCCTTCCGGCGCCGTGCCCGTTCTTACCTTGCCGTGAAATACTCCGCCCTGTTCCTCCCATAGGTGCCGAAAGAGGCTGAAGATATAGTGGGCGTTATCGTGTACGCTGAGAAACAGGGTTTTTTCGCCGCAATCGCTGGAATAATTCCCGTTGAGCGAGACCGATACGCGACCGTTGTCCTTGACGGCGGTACGAATATCGGTACCCAGCGCATCGCGCCATTCGCTGCATGGGCCATTAGTAAGCGTCAGGCTATTTTGAAGGTCCAGCGAGGCCGGGAGTGGATCGACAACAATCCGAACGGTTTTGCTTCCGGGCTGAGGAATCAGGCGCAGCGCCAGCGTCCGATAGTTTACCAGCAGCGCTTCGGGGAGCACGTTGTAAGCTCGGTAGGGTTTGCCATCGAAGGCCGCAGGGTCGCCATTGGGCAGATCGAAATGACTGCTATCCAGTACCAGGTCACCGGTAATTTCGCGTAATCCCGTCTGGCGCAGGCGCCGCGTGAGCAGCCAGAAATTTTCGAGATTCAGCTTGGGATCCCCGTAACCCTTGATCACCAGGTCGCCGCGCAGCGTGCCATCCTCCACTATTCCACTGGCGTACGACTCCGTGTTCCAGGTATAAGCCGGACCCAGCAGTTCCAACCCGGCGAAAGTAGTGACAAGCTTCATCACCGATGCCGGATTCATTGCCACGTTGCCATTAACGGTCAGCAGCGGTTTGCTCGCGCTGATTTCATGAACGTAAACACCAATTGCAGACTCGGGAATTCGTGCTTGTTTAAGCGCTCTATTGACGGATGCCGGCAGATTGTGGGACCACGCGGACAGCGGCACGGCGGCCGATATAAAACATAGGGCAGCAAGTACATGCTGATGCAAGATTTTCATTTACTTACGCACGAGCGAGCGATTTGCATGATGCTTGTTGCTTGCGCTGATTTTTACCATGAAGCAAGTGCCCGTAGGGTTCCTGCTGCCAGCAAATCCATTTCCTGTTCGTCAATCGTATACGGCGGCATGAAGTAGACTGTATTTCCAAGCGGACGCAACGATAACTCCTGCTTGAGGGCCGCCTGAAAAAATTTTCCGGAAAAATCCGGGTCGGGCGTCTCAACGTCGAATGCCCAGATCATGCCGCAGTTACGAAAGTTTTTTACTCCTGGATGGAGCGCGATCGGCTGTGCTGCGTGATTGAGATAGCTGGCCTTGATGCGATTGGTTTCAATGACCTTATCCTGTTCGAAAATATCCAGCGTAGCCAGCGCGGCGCGGCAGGCAAGTGCATTACCCGCATGAGTATGGGAATGCAGAAAACCGAGCGCAGGCTTGTCGTGATAAAAAGCGTTATAAATCCCATCAGTGGCCATCACCACTGACAGGGGCAAGTAACCCGCACTCAAGCCCTTTCCGAGACACAATAGGTCCGGAACGATATTAGCTTGTTCGCAGGCAAATAGGGTTCCAGTCCTGCCAAAGCCAACCGCGATTTCATCGGCAATCATATGTACTTTATATTTATCGCATAGCTCTCGCGCAAGCTTCAGGTAATCGGGATGATACATGCCCATTCCCGCCGCCCCCTGTACGAGCGGTTCGATAATAAGTGCCGCTGTTTCGGTATGGTGTTGCACGAGATATGCTTCAAGCGCGGCGGCAGCGCGTAGCGCATAATCGCCAGGGGATTCCCCTTCAGCCGCATAACGCCAATCCGGGGTTGGAACGTGCGCACTTTGGCGCAATAACGGGGCGTAGATATCTTTGAACAGCGCCACATCGGTGACTGACAGCGCTCCCAGCGTCTCGCCGTGATAATCGTTCTGCAAGCTTACAAAGCGATTTTTCTCAGGATGACCCATGTTGTGCCAGTAATGAAAGCTCATTTTCAGCGCAATTTCCACTGCGGATGCGCCATCGCTGCTGTAGAAACAATGGCCGAGCTTCTCTGATACCAGTTTGCGCAACCGCTCAGAGAGTTCCACTACCGATTCATGCGTGAAGCCCGCAAGCATGACATGTTCCAGCTTATCAAGCTGGTCACGGATGGCGGCAGTGATGCGAGGGTTGGCATGACCGAACAGATTGACCCACCACGAACCGATAGCGTCAAGGTAGCGCCTGCCTTCATTGTCGTAAAGCCATACGCCTTGACCGCGGACGATAGGGATGAGTGGCATCGATTCATGCTGTTTCATCTGGGTGCACGGGTGCCACACCGTCTTTAAACTGCGTTCCTGCAAGTATTTATTGTTCATCTACTTGAAATTCACCCTCATAGACCATATTATTAGCACTCGTTAGCAGTGAGTGCTAACAGATTTGTGATAAATCCAGGATCAGGCCGTCAATACGGTTTTTCCAAGATTTCGTCGTTTTGATTTTTTAAAACAGGAGAAAGAAAACATGCAGATTCGTCCATTACACGACCGCGTCATTGTCAAGCGGCTGGAAGAAGAACGCAAGACCGCATCCGGCATTGTCATTCCAGACAGTGCCGCCGAGAAGCCCGATCAAGGCGAAATTGTCGCGGTCGGCAAAGGCAAGGTCGGCGACGATGGCACCATCCGTGCGTTGGAAGTGAAAGTCGGCGATAAAGTGCTGTTTGGCAAATATTCCGGACAAACGGTAAAAGTATCCGGGGACGAACTTCTCGTGATGCGCGAAGAAGACATCATGGGCGTTATCGAAGGTTAATTTTTACCTTACACAACATTTTCTGGAATTAGGAGAAAAAGATTATGGCAGCAAAAGACGTAAAATTCGGCGATTCAGCCCGCCAAAAAATGGTTAACGGGGTCAACATACTGGCCGACGCAGTCAAGGTTACCTTGGGTCCTAAGGGTCGTAACGTCGTGTTGGAGCGTTCCTACGGTTCGCCCACCATCACCAAGGACGGTGTTTCAGTAGCCAAGGAAATCGAGCTGAAAGACAAGTTCGAGAATATGGGCGCGCAAATGGTGAAGGAAGTCGCCAGCAAGACCTCGGATGTGGCCGGTGACGGCACCACGACTGCTACCGTATTGGCGCAATCCATCGTCAAAGAAGGCATGAAGTATGTTGCCGCCGGGATGAACCCGATGGATCTCAAGCGGGGTATCGACAAAGCGGTTACCGCCACGGTTGAAGAACTCAAGAAGTTTTCCAAACCCTGTACCACCGGAAAGGAAATCGCTCAGGTAGGCAGCATTTCCGCCAACTCGGATCCTGAAATCGGCAAGATCATCGCCGACGCAATGGAGAAAGTAGGTAAGGAAGGCGTAATCACCGTCGAAGACGGATCCGGGTTGCAAAACGAGCTGGAAGTGGTCGAGGGCATGCAGTTCGACCGTGGCTATCTTTCACCCTATTTCGTCAATAATCCCGACAGACAGATCGCATTGCTGGACAATCCTTTTATCCTGCTGCACGATAAAAAAATATCCAACATCCGTGAATTGCTGCCGGTGCTGGAACTGGTAGCCAAGGCAGGCAAGCCCCTCTTGATAATTGCTGAAGATGTGGACGGTGAAGCGCTCGCGACACTGGTGGTGAACAATATCCGCGGGATCCTCAAAACCTGTGCAGTCAAAGCACCAGGATTTGGCGATCGCCGTAAAGCCATGCTCGAGGATCTCGCCATTCTCACAGGTGGCACCGTCATTGCCGAGGAAGTCGGTCTGTCTCTGGAAAAAGCGACACTGCAGGAGCTCGGTCAGGCCAAGCGCATTGAAATCGGTAAGGAAGAAACCACCGTCATCGATGGAGCGGGCGATACCAAGAACATCGAATCCCGCGTCAAGCAGGTCCGCAACCAGATTGAAGAAGCGACCAGCGATTACGACAAGGAGAAATTGCAGGAGCGCGTGGCAAAACTGGCAGGCGGCGTAGCGCTGATCAAAGTTGGCGCGGCTACGGAAGTTGAAATGAAAGAGAAGAAAGCGCGTGTTGAAGATGCGCTTCACGCAACTCGGGCGGCGGTGGAAGAAGGTATCGTTCCCGGCGGTGGTGTTGCATTGTTGCGTGCCCGTGCTGCACTGGCCAGCATCAAAGGCGACAATGCCGATCAGGATGCGGGTATCAAGATCGTTCTGCGAGCGCTGGAAGAACCGCTGCGCCAGATTGTGGCCAACTGCGGCGATGAGCCCTCGGTGGTCATCAACAAGGTACTGGAAGGCCAAGGCAACTTTGGCTATAACGCTGCTACCAGCGAGTATGGCGACATGGTGGAAATGGGCGTGCTGGACCCCACGAAGGTCACGCGTTACGCCCTGCAGCACGCTGCTTCGGTGGCGAGCCTGATGCTGACTACCGACGCCCTGGTAGCGGAACTGCCTAAGGAGGAATCCGGTGGCGGAGGTGGTATGGGTGGTGGAATGGGTGGTATGGGCGGCATGGGCGGCATGGACATGTAGGGTTTGCCCCAGTCGTAATAAAACGCACGCAATAAAAAACCCCGCTCCGGTGGGGTTTTTTATTGTATAAAGCGTTCTGGAGAAAATTAGCGGTATCTTTACAGCAGCCCATATAAAACCCTTGAATAATTTATTGCCCCCTTTGCCTGCGCAGTTGCAATAAGCTATCCGAGAAGATTTGTTCAGAAATTCCTTTTGAATTCGCTATTTTTGCAAGAACCGGGCTGTTCTAAGATTTTGGCGCCATCATTGAATATCGCATTAATGGGTTTCATCTCCTGCAGGCTTGCGATTGGATGGATATGCGCGAGACGACAGAGTGTGAGGCAGCAGTCGAGATGATGGATATTCCGATGTTAGGGCGACCCGATCGCGGCCGATATACTTTCCATAATTACTTATCATGACCCCAGACCAGTATTGCCAAGAGAAAGCTGTTCAAAGCGGTTCCAGCTTCTATTACAGTTTTCTCTATTTACCCTTGGAAAAACGCCGCGCTATCACTGCGTTATATGCATTTTGCCGGGAAGTAGACGACGTGGTGGATGAATGCACCGACGTATCGGTGGCGCGCACGAAGCTTGCCTGGTGGCGGCAAGAAGTCGACGCTATCTTCAACGAAGGGCAGGGACATAAGCCGAGCCATCCAGTGGCGAAAGCGCTGGCTGATGTGTCGGCAACATTCAATCTCACTGCTCAGCGATTGAAGGAAATTATAGACGGCATGGAAATGGACCTTAACTATAACCGCTATGCGGATTTCGAAACCTTGCGGCACTACTGTTATCACGTAGCCAGCGTGGTAGGACTCTGTTCCGCTGAGATATTCGGCTATCGAAATCCGAAAACCCTGAGATATGCGGAAGATCTGGGGCTCGCGTTCCAGCTTACGAATATCATACGGGACGTAGGGGAGGATGCGTGTCGTGACCGCATTTACCTGCCCCAGGATGACCTCGCCCGCTTTGGAGTAACCAGCGAGGACATACTCAATTCCCGCGAAACCGATGGCTTCCGGCAATTGATGGAGTTTCAGATCGAGCGTGCAGAAGGTTATTACGCCCGGGCTTTCGCCGCGTTGCCTGCGGAGGATCGCAAAAACCAGCGGCCGGGAATCATCATGGCTGGGATATATGAAGCCTTGCTGAAGGAGATCAAGGCGGACGGCTGCCACGTCCTGCGCCAGCGTGTGAGACTGACGCCGATGCGCAAATTATGGATTGCGTGGACCACCTGGATGAGAGGGTAAGCATGTCGACACAACGATTCTGGCTAGCGATAGCGAAGTTGGAGTGCCCCATGCGCACTCTCTATTACCAGAATTACGGCGACATACTACGCAGTAAGCACAATCTGGAATCGGCGCTGGCGGGCAACCTGTTTTAGTATTCGGCCACCGGGATTTTTTAACCGATAAACTCTTCCATGAATCAATTCGAAAATTACACTCCGTCAAAGGACTTGCTCAAGAGCCGCGTGATCCTTGTCACTGGAGCGGGGCAGGGAATGGGCCGGTCTGCAGCGCTGGCATATGCCGCGCATGGCGCAACCGTTATATTACACGGGCGTAATGTCAAGAAACTGGAAAGCGTGTACGATGAAATCGAGGCGGCGGGCGGGGCTCAGCCGTCAATTTTTCCACTTGACCTCGAAAAGGCCGAAGACAAGGATTTCGCCGCAATCGCCCAAGCCATTAAACTGCAATTAGGTCGGTTGGATGGCATCTTGCACAATGCGGCGCTTCTATTCAACCTGACTCCGCTTGAGGCGCAGACACTGGACCAATGGCTGGCGCTGCTGCGTGTCAATCTTATTGCCCCGTTTGCGCTGACCCGAGCCTGCCTGCCTCTGCTGAGAGCTTCACCGGATGGAAGCGTCGTTATGACGTCGGATACACATGGCCATGTGCCTGCCGCCTATTGGGGCGGCTTTGCAGTGGCGAAGGCGGCGATAGAGGCGTTGGTAAAAATTCAGGCTCAGGAATGGGAAATATTTCCGAATCTGCGCATCAACGTCTTGATCCCCGGGCCTGTGCATACACCGCAACGAACCCGGACCCATCCTGGCGAGGTCAAGCGTGACATGCTCCAGCCGCAGGATTTAATGCCATACTATTTGTACCTGATGGGTGGTGATAGTAAAGCATTCAGTGGCGAAACCCTATTTTGCCAGGGCCGCGAGTAGTACAGGCTGCTGTAGCCGAAAGAAAAAGGTATAATCGTTCGCACCCATGAAAAAAGCGGCCTGCGAAAGTGGCGGAATTGGTAGACGCACCAGATTTAGGTTCTGGCGCCGAAAGGTGTGGGGGTTCGAGTCCCCCCTTTCGCACCAGGGAGTTGTAAGCGGTCTGAGCGATAGCGCATCTTGACGGCTGTCGCGTTCCCCTGGTCGCTAACGCTGCACAATGTTATCAACCAGTCAGGAAAAGAAATGCAAACGAATGTCGAAGACCTTGGTGCGCTGGAGCGCCGCCTTAACGTTTCGGTTCCTCAGGAGAAAATCGAGACAGAAATTGAAAGCCGCTTGAAGCATTTGGCGCGCACGGCGAAGTTGCCCGGTTTTCGACCGGGAAAAGTGCCGTTGAAAATCGTGATGCAGCAGTATGGCCCGCAGGTGCGCCAGGAAGTGATCAGCGATGTGCTGAAGAAGAATTTCAACGATGCGGTGCGCGAGAAGAACCTCAGAATCGCTGGCTATCCTCGCTTTGAACCCAGGGAGGTGGCAGAAAATGCGACTCAGTTTGAATTCAGCGCGACATTCGAGGTCTATCCCGAGGTGGTTCTGGGAAATCTGGGTGAAATTCGCATTGAACGACCCGTCGTCAACATTTCCGAATCCGATATTGATAAAACCATAGATGTTTTGCGCAAGCAACGCGTTCAGTATGAACCGGCGGAACGGGGAGCTCTGCCGGGTGACCGTATCAATATCGATTATCACGGCATCATCGATGGAGTAGAGTTTGCAGGAGGTAAAGCCGAGAATTTTACCTTGGTGCTGGGGGAAGGGAAGCTTCTCAAAGACTTCGAGGAACCGTTGATCGGCATGAGCGCCGGGCAGGTTAAAACATTTGAAGTTACCTTTCCGGCAGACTATCATGGTAAAGAGGTCGCCGGAAAGACCGCCACGTTTGAAGTCAGTTTAAACGGGGTCGAGTCTTCAAGGCTGCCCGACGCCGATATGGAATTCGCCAGGTCGCTGGGGGTCGCCGATGGCGATACTGAAAAAATGCGCGTCGAAATTGAGGCTAATCTTGAGCGTGAGGCGTCTCGTCGTGTAAAGGTCAGGCTTAAGGAACAGGTCATGCAGGCGCTCCTTGATGTAACCAGCATTCAGCCTCCTAAAGCGTTGGTGGAAATGGAACAGGAGCGCTTGATGCAGGAAGCGCGCGAAGAACTGACTTCGCGCGGCCTGAGCGCCAAGAATTTGCCGCTGCCGCAGGATTTGCTTCTGGAAAGGGCGCAACGCCGTGTAAACCTGGGATTGATTTTGGGGGAACTGGTAAAAAGCCACGGCTTGCATCCGAAACCCGAACAGGTGCGTGCGGTGGTAGAGGATCTCGCACAGAGTTATGAGAATCCGGCGGAGGTGATCAAATGGCACTATTCCGTGCCGGATCGTCTTAACGAGGTCGAGTCAGCAGCGCTGGAAGACAACGTCGTGATGTGGGTATTGGAGAAGGTGACGGTGGTGGATAAGTTGATGACTTTAGATGAGCTAATGGGAAGATCATGATGCAGCAACTTGACTGGAAGCAACGGAATCTCGAGCCGAACGGGTTGGGCCTGATTCCCATGGTCATCGAAACCAGCGGGAGAGGTGAGCGCGCATACGACATCTATTCCCGATTGCTGAAAGAGCGAGTCATATTCCTGGTGGGTCCGGTTACGGAAGGCTCAGCGAACCTGATCGTGGCGCAACTCTTGTTTCTGGAATCCGAAAACGCGGACAAGGATATTCATTTTTATATTAATTCTCCTGGCGGACTGGTTTCTGCCGGGATGGCGATTTACGATACCATGCAATACATTAAACCCGATGTCAGCACACTCTGCATTGGACAGGCGGCAAGCATGGGATCGCTGTTGCTGACGGCCGGTGCCAAGGGCAAGCGCTTCTGCCTCGCTAACTCGCGCGTTATGATCCATCAGCCGCTAGGTGGCTTCCAGGGGCAGGCTTCGGACATTGAGATACATGCGAAAGAGATACTGTTTTTAAAAAACCGGTTGAATGAGTTGTTGGCGAAGCACAGTGGTCAAAGTATAGAGACCATAGAGAGGGACACGGACCGGGATAACTTTCTCAGCGCCGAGCAGGCGGAGAAATACGGTTTGATCGATGCTGTGCTAACCTCCAGGAGTGAAAGCACGAGTTGAAAAAAACAGGGTGGAAGTGATTGCTAGCTACGAGCGCAACGGCTCGGATAATGCGGGATAAAACTATGTCAGAGAAAACTGGCGGTGAAAAACTGCTTTATTGTTCCTTCTGCGGCAAAAGTCAACACGAAGTGAAGAAGCTCATTGCTGGCCCATCGGTATTCATTTGCGATGAATGTATCGAGCTTTGCAATGACATCATTCGTGAGGAAATACAAGGCGCTGAAGCTGCCAAGCTGACGAAGTCGGATTTGCCGGTGCCGCATGAAATTTGCCAAATTCTCGATCACTATGTAATTGGCCAGGAGCAGGCAAAGAAAATCCTGTCAGTAGCGGTTTACAACCATTACAAGCGTTTGAGAAACCTGGCAAAGGCGACGGACGCCGATGAAATCGAGCTGGCGAAGAGCAATATTCTGCTTATCGGACCGACGGGCTCGGGCAAGACATTGCTTGCGCAGACGTTGGCGCGGTTGCTTGATGTGCCCTTTGTGATGGCTGACGCGACCACGCTGACAGAAGCAGGTTACGTCGGCGAGGATGTGGAAAACATCATCCAGAAGCTGCTCCAGAAATGTAATTACGATGCAGAAAAGGCGCAGCAAGGAATAGTCTACATTGACGAAATTGATAAGATTTCGCGCAAATCTGACAACCCGTCAATTACCAGAGACGTTTCGGGAGAGGGCGTACAGCAGGCCTTGCTGAAACTGATCGAAGGAACCATTGCTTCGGTGCCGCCCCAGGGAGGCAGAAAACATCCAAATCAAGAGTTTGTGCAGGTGGATACCACCAACATTCTTTTCATTTGCGGCGGTGCTTTTGATGGGCTCGACAAGGTGATACGCGCCCGCTCCGAAAAGGGAGGGATAGGTTTTGGCGCCAGCGTGAGAAGCCGCGACAGCCGGAAGGACTTCGGAGAAGTGTTGCGAGGCGTGGAGCCTGAAGATCTGGTCAAATACGGCCTGATACCCGAATTCGTCGGGCGTCTGCCCGTGGTGGCGACTTTGGAAGAGCTGGATGAGTCAGCATTGATTCAAATATTGACCGAACCAAAGAATGCGCTTATCAAACAGTACCAGAAAATGTTTCACATGGAGGGGGGCGTCGATCTCGAATTCCGTGAGCAGGCCCTGAAAGCAATAGCCAAGAAGGCGCTGGCGCGAAAGACCGGGGCCCGTGGTTTGCGCTCCATTCTGGAGAGCGCTCTGCTGGACACGATGTTTGATCTTCCATCACTGGAAAATGTTGCCAAGGTAGTGATTGATCACGGATCGGTCAATGGCGACATCAAGCCCATCCTGATCTATTCAGATAAGCCGAAGGTAGCCAAGAGCTGTTAACTGTTAATGCACGTTTCGTATTGCCTTGTCCGTTGAATTTCTCTGCGGCGTCCCCATAACTCTTGTTTGTCTCTTATAGGTGAGCCGACATGTCTTCTCCAGTGAACGATCCCACTCAAATTTCATTACCGCTATTACCGTTACGCGATGTCGTCGTCTTTCCGCATATGGTAATTCCTCTTTTCGTTGGAAGGCCCAAGTCCATAAAGGCGCTGGAAATCGCCATGGAATCCGGTAAAAGCATTTTGCTGGTGGCTCAGAAATTTGCGGCCAAGGACGAACCGGCGCCGGAAGACCTCTACGGCGTGTCCACCGTTGCAAACCTGCTGCAAATGCTTAAATTGCCGGATGGTACTGTCAAAGTGCTTGTAGAAGGCGGCCGCCGTGCGCGCATTATCAATGTGACCGACGATGGCACGTATTTCTCCGGCCAGGCTGCATTGCTACCCCCGGATGCTGTGGATAACCATGAGGTCGAGGCGATGCGGCGCGCGATGCTGGCACAATTCGATCAATACGTAAAGCTCAATAAAAAAATTCCTCCCGAGATACTGACTTCGCTTAGCGGTATAGATGAAGCGGGGCGTCTTGCTGATACGATTGCTGCTCATTTACCCTTGAAACTTGAGCAAAAGCAGGAAGTACTGGAAATCTTTGATGTACCCAAACGCCTGGAACATCTGCTCGGATTACTGGAAACCGAGCTGGATATACTCCAGGTGGAAAAACGCATTCGTGGGCGAGTCAAGCGTCAGATGGAGAAAAGCCAGCGGGACTACTACCTCAACGAGCAGGTGAAAGCTATCCAGAAGGAGTTGGGCGAGGGCGAAGACGGCGCTGACCTGGAAGAAATCGACAAGAAAATACAGGCAGCCCAGATGTCGAAGGAAGCTCGGGCGAAGGCAGAGGCAGAACTGAAAAAACTCCGGTTGATGTCGCCAATGTCGGCGGAAGCCACGGTCGTCCGTAATTATATCGATGCGCTGGTCGCGCTCCCTTGGAAAAAAAGGAGCAAAATCAGCAAAAACCTCAGTGCTGCCGAGGTAGTGCTTGAGCAAGACCATTACGGGTTGGAGAAGGTCAAGGAGCGAATCGTCGAGTACCTGGCTGTGCAGCAGCGGGTGGATAAATTGAAAGCGCCCATTCTTTGTCTGGTAGGCCCTCCCGGAGTGGGCAAAACTTCGCTGGGCCAATCCATTGCGCGTGCCACCAATCGCAAATTTGTGCGTATGTCACTGGGCGGTGTTCGTGACGAGGCCGAGATACGTGGCCATCGCCGCACTTATATTGGTTCGATGCCCGGCAAGATCCTGCAGAATATGACTAAGGTGAGTGTCAAGAATCCCTTGTTTCTACTGGACGAAGTGGACAAGATGGGTATGGATTTTCGTGGCGACCCCTCATCCGCGCTTTTGGAAGTTCTTGATCCTGAACAAAATAATTCTTTCGTTGATCATTATATCGAGGTTGAGTACGATTTGTCCGACGTCATGTTCGTGGCTACCGCGAACACGCTGAATATACCGCCGGCGCTGCTTGACCGCATGGAGGTAATAAGGCTGTCGGGCTATACCGAGGACGAGAAACTGAACATTGCAATGCGCTATTTATTGCCTAAACAGATAAAAAACCACGGTTTGAAGGAAAACGAACTGGCGGTGTCCGAGTCTGCCTTGCGCGATATTACGCGCTATTACACGCGCGAGGCCGGTGTGCGGGCAATGGAACGGGAGATCTCGAAAATTTGCCGTAAAGTCGTGAAGGCATTATTGCTGAAAAATGATCAAAAGAAGATTACGGTCAGTGGGCGGAATCTCGACAAATATCTGGGCGTAAGGCGCTACACGTATGGCGTTGCTGAAGAAAAGAACCAGGTGGGACAGGTTACGGGACTGGCGTGGACCGAAGTGGGGGGCGAACTATTGACCATTGAAGCTGTGGTGTTGCCCGGCAAGGGAAAAACCATCACAACCGGAAAATTGGGTGAAGTGATGCAGGAGTCCGTTCAGGCCGCCCTCTCGGTGGCGCGCAGTCGTTCACGGACCTTGGGTATCGCCGACGATTTTTATCAGAAGAACGATATTCATATTCACTTGCCGGAGGGCGCGACACCCAAAGATGGCCCGAGCGCAGGCATTGGCATCTGCATTGCGATGGTGTCGGCTCTGACCGGTATTCCGGCTCGGGCGGCTGTCGCAATGACAGGGGAGATCACGCTGCGCGGCGAGGTTCTGCCTATCGGCGGCCTCAAGGAGAAACTGCTGGCGGCACATCGTGGCGGCATAAAAACGGTATTGATTCCGGAGGACAATGTCAAAGACCTGACGGAGATTCCAGAAAATATTAAAAATAGACTGGATATTCATCCGGTTAAATGGATAGATCAGGTGCTGGAGTTGGCCTTGGAGCGCAAACCGGAACCGCTTCCCTCCGCCTCACCCGTATCCGGTCCTGGTCCCGTTGCGGCCGAAGGGGGCGTACCTAGCGTTGTTATCAAGCACTAAGATGATTTCTGCCTCCTGCCAGTCGATGAGGCAGAAATCAAGCTGTATAGACAATTTTTATTTTCGGCCTTTCATTTTGGATAAGATTCCTGCGGAAAATTTGGTATGAAACGTTCTCTGAAATATTTTTACAATTGCTTGACCAAGCACAAGCGGCTTGATATAAAACCGATTGCAGGGTTTTTGTAACTCTTTAACAATAACGAAAGGGGAATCACGTGAATAAATCTGAACTTATCGATGCCATCGCCAAATCATCCGACATTTCCAAAGCCTCTGCGGGAAATGCGCTGGATGGTGCGTTGTCTGCTATTAAAGCGGCTTTGAAAAAAGGGCAAAGTGTAACCCTGGTTGGATTCGGAACTTTCAAAGTGGGAAAGCGCGCCGCCCGCACCGGGCGAAATCCCCGTACCGGCGCAGCTATTAAAATTGAAGCTACGAAGGTGCCGAAATTCAGCGCTGGCAAGGCGCTCAAGGATGCAGTAAACTAGCATTCTTTAGATGGGGTGCTTAGCTCAGTTGGTAGAGCGTCGCCCTTACAAGGCGAATGTCGGCGGTTCGACCCCGTCAGCACCCACCAGCAGCTTTTTGTTCGTTGGAGTGGTAGTTCAGTTGGTTAGAATACCGGCCTGTCACGCCGGGGGTCGCGGGTTCGAGTCCCGTCCACTCCGCCAGATTTTTGCCTAAACCAGGGCGAACGCAAGTTCGCCTTTTTTATTCATTTTCTGTCCCTCAATGTTTGATTTTGTCCATAAAAAAAGACGTATAGTTCAGGTCATTCTGGCGCTCGCCACGCTGCCATTCCTGTTCTGGGGCCTCGAATCATATCAAGGCAAGGAGAGCGAAGATCAAGTTGCGATGGCAGCCGGCGAAAAGATCCTTCGCCAGGAATTCGATCAGGCTGTGCGCAATCAGAAGGACAGCATGCGGGCTTCGATGGGAGCGGGCTTTGACGATGCGCTGCTGGATAAGCCCGAAGTACGATCTGCAATATTGGAAGGACTGATTCAGCAGCGCTTACTGAAACATGAGGCATCTCGTGTGGGATTGGCTGTGCCGGATGCCCAGCTTGTGGAAACAATACAAAATATCTCTTCATTTCAAGAAGACGGAAAATTTTCCAAGCCGCGCTACGAAGAACTGCTGCGTGGACAGGGGCTAAGTCCGCAAGCATTCGAAGCACGGGTGCGCCAGGAACTGATGCGCCAGCAGTTGATCGCGCCCTACAGCGAAAGCGGCTTCATTTCCGATACGGTAGCGGATCGGGTCCTTCGGTTGAGTGAAGAAAAGCGTGAAGTGAGTCTGGTTCAAATACAGCCAGAGAAGTTTCTGGGCCATATTAAGCCTGATGATGCGGCCATCAAGGCATACTATGACAGTCACCAAGCCGACTTTCAGTTGCCGGAGCAAGTACGGCTCGAGTATCTGGTGTTATCCCTGGATGAGCTGATTAAACAATCGCATGTCAGTACTGATGAAGCAGAGAAATATTTTAACGAGCACCGGGGCGAATTTGGGCAGCCGGAAGAGCGCCGGGCAAGCCACATACTTCTGAGCGCGCCTGCCACGGCGCCGGATTCGGAGAAAGCCGCGGCGCGCGCCAAAGCTGAGCAGCTGCTTGTCGAAATTAAAAAAGCGCCGGAACGCTTTGCGGATCTTGCCAGAGAATATTCTCAAGATCCGGGTTCGGCGGCCAAAGGGGGTGACCTCGGCTTCTTCGCACGCAACATGATGGTCAAGTCTTTTGAAGACGCGGTTTTTCAGATGAAACAGGATGAGATCAGCGGAGTGGTCGAGACCGATCACGGCTTCCATATTATCCAGCTTTCCGCCATAAAGAACGCAGAACCGGTCAGTTTTGATAAGGTAAAAAATCAGGTCGAACAGGAAGTGAAGAAGCAGAAAGCCGAGAAAGCTTTCGGTGAAATGGCGGACGACTTCAGCAATATGGTATATGAGCAGAGTGATAGCCTGCAGCCTGCCGCCGAAAAATTCGGCTTATCCATGCAGCAAAGCGACTGGACTGGAAGAAGTGGCGACCAACCACCCTATTTCAATAACGAAAGGCTGCTGCAAGCGGTTTTTTCGGACGACGTCATCAAGGACAAACGCAACACCGAAGCAATCGAAGTTTCGCCGAACACGCTGGTTTCGGCGAGGCTATTGAATTACCGACCAGCGACTACGCTCTCCCTGACAGAGTTGAAGGATAAAATTGCCGGGCTTATCGCGCGGCAGGAAGCTGCCAAGGCGGCCATCAATGAGGGAAAGGAGAAGCTCGCGCAACTGCAGGAGGGCAAAGATGGGGTCGTTAAGTGGAGCGCTACCCAGGAGATCTCCCGCAAAGAGCCCCATGGTCTTGACAACGAAACCCTGCGGGCGGTTTTCAAGGCCGACGCTACGAAACTTCCCTCCTATACCGGGATTGAAAATCCCCAGGGCGGTTTTACCTTGATTCGTGTCGAACATGTCACCAAACCAGCCCCGCCCGAGGCGGATCAACAACAAGCTTTTGCCAGGCAATTGCAGCAGTTGGTCGCCCAGGAGGAACTCTCGGCTTATTTGGCCGGGGTCAGGAAGCGGTATGACGTCTCCGTGAGTAACGAGAACCTGGAGAAGTAGCAGAAAACAAGCCGTTATCAGCGGCTACATGATATCAAACGCGACCGTGTTAAACCCTGCATCGACATGGGTAATTTCGCCGGTAATACCGCTTGCCAGATCGCTGCACAGAAATGCCGCGACATTCCCGACCTCCAGAATGGAAACATTACGCCGTAACGGTGATACCTTTTCGGTGTAGCTCAAAAGTTTTCCGAAGTTCCCGATCCCAGCCGCTGCCAAGGTTTTGATCGGACCTGCTGAAATCGCGTTGACCCGTATCCCCTTGGGACCAAGGCTGGAAGCCATGAATCGCACATTCGCTTCAAGGCTCGCTTTGGCTAATCCCATCACATTGTAATTCGGCATTACCCTTTCTGCACCTAGATAGGTGAGCGTGAGAAGTGAGCCGTTTCGGCCTTGCATCAGGGGTGTGCCGGCTTTCGCCAGCGCAGTGAAACTGTAGGAGCTCACATCATGGGCTATGCGGAAAGCCTCACGATTTACGCTTTCAACATAATCCCCATTCAGTGCCTCGCGTGGAGCAAAGGCAATAGAATGAACGATACCGTCAAGACCGTCCCAATGTTTCCCCAAATCATCGAAACATTGCGCTATTTCGTTATCATTCGAAACATCGCATGGAAAAAGTAAATCGCTGTCAAACTCCGCGATTACTTTTTTAACCCGCTCGCGCACCGCTTCTCCCTGATAAGTAAAAGCCAGTTGCGCGCCTTCACGATGCATTGCTTTTGCAATGCCGTAGGCAATGGAACGATTACTCAGTAGTCCGGCGATGAGAATGCGCTTATCGGCAAGAAGTGTCATGTAATATACCTTACGAATGTTGAATAGCTGAATGGTTTTGGGATCCATCCGGCAATTGGTACTGGCAGCGAGCATCTAAAGGACCGAATGACACGAAAAGCTGTTGCCGGTAGGCGCGTCAAGCTGAAAAAAGCCGGTCCATTGCCGGACTTGGGATTATAGCTTCAAGTCTTTCATACTTGTAAAATCATCAAATGCCGCCTGGGTACCGATCAGCTTTCCCCAATCGCTGTGCTATACAATTACATCAATGATAGCTGTGCTTACGATATCGAAACACGTCTGGGTTTTGCAAACGGGAAGCATGACAATCGCTTCTCAGTATGAAATATCCCAAAAAACGGTAAGTCCAAAAGTCAATGGCGCATTCCGCCTGGTAGTGGACCTTGGCAAAAACCTGTCGCAACAGATCGTCCAGTATCTGTCCATGCGCTATCCCTTGTAATCTACGGTAAAATTGTGTGTCCATCACGTTACACGCCATGGTATGACCATTATGTTAGTAGCGAACCAATGCCTCTTTCTCGGCGGTACTCATGAGTTGTCCTTCGCCCGATCTTGCCGAAACCGTTCCGCCTGGAGAAGTTATCCGACGACTCCCTAAATACCTGCTGGCGCCGCTCGTCGTTTTTATCTGCGCCTGTAGCGGCAATCCATGGAACAATCCCTATCCAGCCTCCGACGCCGAAAAAAACATTCTCTATGCTGCCTTTGCAGAGCGCCCAAAGCATCTGGATCCGGTGCAATCTTATAGTTCCAACGAAATTCTTATGACAGCGCAGATCTATGAACCGCCATTGCAATATCATTATTTGAAACGCCCCTACCAGTTGATCCCATCAGCGGCGGTGAGAATGCCGGTGGCGCAATATTTCGACAAGAACGGCGTACGTTTGCATGACGATGCCGATGCAGAGAAAATCGCGCATACGATTTATGAAATTTCCATCCAGCCTGGTATTCGGTATCAGCCTCACCCTGCCTTTGCCAGAAACGAACTGGGAGCTTATAGCTATCATAATCTCACCGCTGAGGCTCTAGCTGATATTCATAAACTGGGCGATCTTCGAGATACCGGTTCCCGCGAGTTGACTGCCGAGGATTATGTTTTTCAGATTAAGCGGCTGGCACACCCCAGGCTGCATTCGCCCATTTTTGGCTTGATGTCCGATTACATTGTTGGACTGAAGGAATATTCAGCGACGCTACAGGCTGCCGCCGAGGCGCAGTTCAAGGAGGAGGGCAAAGATGCATATCTGGATCTGAGCAGTTATCCTCTCGAGGGCGCGGAGGTGCTGGGTCCTTACACTTATCGCATCAAGATCAATGGGAAATATCCGCAATTCATGTACTGGCTGGCAATGCCTTTTTTTGCCCCTATCCCCTGGGAAGCAGAGCGCTTTTACAGCCAACGCGGATTGTCGGAAAAAAATATCACCCTTGACTGGTATCCAGTCGGCACCGGGCCTTATATGCTCACCGAGAACGATCCCAACCGTGTGATGATACTGGAAAAAAACCCCAACTTTCATGGTGAGGCTTATCCGTCTGAAGGTATGCCGGGTGACGCGGTAGCCGGTTTGTTGAAGGACGCGGGAGAGCCGCTGCCTTTTATCGACAAAGTGATATACAGCCGGGAAAGGGAAAGCATTCCCCGCTGGAACAAATTCCTGCAGGGCTATTATGACGCTTCCGCAATCGGGTCCGATAGTTTCGATCAGGCGATCCAACTGACAGGTGGACAGGGCGAAGCAACGGTAACCGATGCGATGAGAGCGCAGGGCATTCGCCTGGAGACTGCTGTGGCCGCATCCACGAATTACCTGGGCTTCAATATGCTGGACCCGGTAGTGGGCGGAACGGATAAAAAAGGGCGCGAATCCGCCAGAAAGCTGCGCCAGGCTATTTCGATCGCGGTTGATTATGAAGAGTATGTTTCTATATTTGCCAATGGCCGTGGCATTCCGGCGCAGGGCCCTATTGCGCCTGGCATCGCTGGACATCGCGAGGGTAAACAAGGAATTAACCCGGTAGTGTATGACTGGGTGAACGGACGGGCGCAGCGAAAGCCAATTGAAGCGGCCAGAGAATTGCTGGCTGAGGCAGGCTATCCAGGCGGGATGAGTAGAAAGACAGGTGAGCCGCTGGTGCTTTATTTCGATGTCACTGCCCGCGGGGCCGAGGACAAATCCAGCCTCGACTGGATGCGCAAGCAGTTTCAGAAACTCAACATCCAGCTCGTGGTTCGAAGTACCGACTACAACCGTTTTCAGGACAAGATTCGCAAGGGCAATGCTCAAATTTTCGAGTGGGGCTGGAATGCCGACTACCCTGATCCGGAGAATTTTTTATTTCTGCTGCATGGCCCTCAGCAGAAAGTCGGTAACGAAGGTGAAAACGCCGCTAATTACTCCAACGCCGAATATAACCGCCTTTTCGACCATATGAAGAATATGGAGAATGGCCCCAGGCGCCAGCAAATCATCGACAGGATGGTCGATATTCTTCGTCACGATGCGCCCTGGCTCTGGGGCTATCATCCCAAGGACTACGGGTTGTATCACTCATGGTATGGCAATGTTAAGCCGAACAGATTATCAAACAATAATGTCAAATATCTCCGCATCGACGCCGGCATGAGGGACCGGAAGCGGCGCGAATGGAATAAGCCGGTATTGTGGCCTGTCGGTGGAGGATTGATCCTGCTGGCTGTCAGCCTGCTTCCGGCCGCAATCGTTTATCGCCGCAAGGAGCGAAACGCCGGTATAAGGCGTGCCGGGCCAAATGAAGATATCGAGGTCAAGCGCTTAAATGCTTAATTACATCGTAAGGCGGGTGCTTTACGCTGTCCCCATTCTCATCGGCGTCAACCTGATTACCTTCACCTTATTCTTCGTCGTGAATACGCCCGACGATATGGCGCGGATGCAACTGGGCATCAAGCGTGTCACGCCCGAGGCTATCAACAAGTGGAAGCAGGAGCGCGGCTATGACAAGCCGCTGATGTTTAACGATACAGAGAATGGAATTGCAAAATTTACGCATACCATTTTTTTCGAGAAGTCGGCTGCCATGTTCGCCTTCCGCTTCGGCCCCGCCGACGACGGACGCGACATTGCCCATGAAATCAGAACACGGATGGTGCCCAGCCTGGCTATCGCGCTGCCGGTATTTTTGTTGGGGCTGGGCGTTTATATCGTTTTCGCGCTGACAATGGTTTTTTTTCGGGCTACCTACGTGGATTTCTGGGGCGTGGTATTATGCGTCGCGCTAATGTCGATCTCCAGTTTATTCTATATTATTGGCGGACAATTCCTGATCAGCAAATTATGGCATCTAGTGCCGATTTCTGGATATGGGCAGGGACTGGATGCCGGCAAGTTCCTGATTCTTCCGGTTATTATCGGCGTGATTAGCGGCGCGGGAGCGAACACGCGCTGGTACCGTACCATTTTTCTGGAAGAAATGGGCAAGGATTATGTCCGCACCGCCCGTGCCAAGGGCCTGCCGGAAAGTCTCGTGCTGTTCGGACACGTACTCCGAAACGCCATGATTCCGATACTCACCGGGGCAGTGGTGGTGATCCCCCTGTTATTTTTAGGTAGCCTCATTACCGAATCGTTTTTCGGTATCCCCGGCCTGGGCAGCTATACGATCGATGCAATCAATTCCCAGGATTTCGCGGTAGTGCGGGCGATGGTCTTTCTGGGATCATTGCTTTATATCGTCGGCCTTATATTGACGGACATTTCCTATACCCTGGTCGACCCCAGGGTAAGGCTGGAATAATGCTGCTCCGGTAAAACCAGACATGGCTTTCAAACCTGTAGTTCTCTGGACAGATGCGCTGGTCTATCTGCTTGTGGCAGTAGTACTCCTATTTGTTTGGCATGTGCGGCGAAACCAGCACCTTCTTGTGCCATGGCGGCGCGTGAGCCATAGCGCGAGTGGTATGGCGGCTCTCACGGTATTAATGTTCTTTATCATTATCGGGCTACTCGATACGGTGCATTTACGTCCCGCAGTGGGAAACGCCAACGAAGGCGCCCGTGAGCAGGCTTACAGCGTGGAAGTGCTGAGTCTGCTCGATCTGATCGCCACCCCCCTGCGCGTACGTGTGGAAAAGACCTACTCAGCGCCCTTTGCCGCGCATCTATACGCTCGAGAAACAGTGGAGCTCCCGGATGGCAGGCAGACACGGGAATTTCCCAGATTGAAATTCGGCGGGGCGCATTTGCAGGATCCCGAAGCGCAGCTTATCACCGACGTTGCCTTGAGAGCGGGAGCGGGCGGAGGCTTGGGGCTACTTGTCTGGGGCCTGCTGTTAATTTCACTGGTCGCCTTGGTGGCGCGCCGCAGCGGTGAGACATTCATATCAGCGCTTTCCGCCATCAGGCGTGGCACTACCGCAATTCCCTGGAATGCGGTAGCCATCGTACTCTTGCTGATATTATTGCTGTGCGGCGCGGCCCTGGCATTATGCGGAAACTACCATATATTAGGTACCGACAAGGTAGGACAGGACGTTTTTTACCAGTCGCTCAAAAGTATCCGTACCGGACTCGTGATCGGAACACTGACTACGTTGATGATGCTTCCTTTTGCGCTGCTTCTGGGTATTACAGCAGGCTACTTTCGGGGGTGGATAGATGATGTGATTCAATACCTCTATACGACACTCAGTTCAATTCCGGGTGTTTTGCTCATCGCGGCGGCAGTATTGATGATGCAGGTTTACATCGAGACCCGCCCCGAGCTGTTCGATACGATCGCCGCGCGGGCTGATCTGCGCCTGCTGTTTCTCTGCATCATACTCGGGGTTACGAGTTGGACCGGCCTGTGCCGTCTACTGCGCGGCGAGACATTGAAGTTGCGCGAAATGGAGTATATTCAGGCGGCTCACGCGTTTGGTGTTTCCCATTGGCGCATTATCAGCCGGCACATTCTTCCTAACGTAATGCATATCGTACTCATTACGACGGTTATGGATTTCAGCGGCCTCGTCCTGGCGGAGGCCGTATTGTCTTACGTCGGTGTCGGGGTTGATCCGTCGACGATTAGTTTTGGAACCATGATCAATGCGGCACGGATGGAGATGGCGCGTGAACCGGTGGTATGGTGGGCCCTGCTCGCGGCTTTCAGCTTTATGTTTGCGCTGGTATTGAGCGCTAATCTATTTGCCGATGCGGTACAAAATGCGTTTGACCCACGCGTGAGAACCTTGTCCGCAAAAATTGGAACATTGCGGCGCAAAAAACTCGTGAAAGCGCCGGAAGGCAAAGCTGTTTCCACCGTGATCGAAGATCCCCTTTCGTCATGAGCGCCGTGCTGCAAATCAGCAACCTGGAAACCGTTTTGCATGCGGAGGCAACACTGGTTCGGGCTGTGGACGGGCTTACGCTGCAAGTCATGAGAGGCGAGACTTTCGCCCTATTGGGCGAATCGGGCTGCGGCAAGTCCATGACTGCGCTGTCCGTTATGCGGTTGCTGCCAGAAATAGGCGAAATCGTAGGGGGCTCTATCAAGCTTGATGGAGATGACCTCCTTCTGCTGCCGGAGACCGTGATGCGCAGCATTCGCGGAAAGCGTATCAGCATGATTTTCCAGGAGCCGATGCTGAGCCTGAATCCAGTAATGACCGTGGCGCAACAGATTGGCGAGGTCCTGCGGCGGCACTTCAACCTGCGCGGCGCGGTTGCGCAAAAACGCATACAGGAAATTTTGAATGAGGTGGGAATACCAGACGCATCACAGCGCATGAACGAATACCCTTTCCAGTTTTCGGGAGGGATGAAGCAGCGAATGATGATAGCAATGGCGCTGGCGGGAGAACCGGAACTCCTCATCGCCGATGAGCCGACTACTGCCCTGGATGTTACCATTCAGGCCCAGGTACTCAATCTCATGCGTGATTTGCAGCAACGTGAGGGGATGGCTATCCTGCTGATTACTCACGATCTTGGTGTGGCGGCGGAAATGGCGCATCGAGTGGGAATAATGTATGCCGGGGAAATGGTAGAGACGGCGACGCGCGAAGATTTTTTCCGCGAGCCCGCGCATCCCTACTCGCGAAAATTACTCGCTTCGCTGCCAGGGCGGGACAGACGCCGGCAGGGCTTACGGTTGGCGGCGATCAGCGGAAATGTGCCGCCATTGTCACGTGAATTCGTAGGCTGCCGTTTTGCCGACCGCTGTGATCAGGCTTGGGGATTATGTCACGATGTGGCGCCGGGGTGGACGGCGTTGGCTGGCGAACACCACGTCAGATGTCATCTTTTTAATCAGAACCTGGGGTCACAGGTTAATGAGCAAGGGCAGCAAGGGTCAAGGGATGCGGAACCGGAAGCCTTGACTCTGAACTCCCGGCCTGCGGATGAGTCCAACACCCAGATCACATCGCTGACTCCTGAATCTCGTGTGTCCCATTCATGCTTGTTATCCGCCAATGACCTGAAAGTTTACTTTCCCATCCGTAAGGGCTTGATGAAACATGTGGTGGGGCATGTCAAGGCGGTAGATGGCGTTTCACTGGAAATCGGCCGAGGCAAGACGTTAGCGTTGGTGGGAGAATCGGGTTGCGGGAAGACGACAGTCGGTAAGGGTATCCTGCAATTGATCCCGCTCTCTGGCGGCAGCGTCCGTTATAACGGGCTCGAATTGGTTGGGTTGGAACGCAAGCGGTTGCGGAAATTACGCTCCGAATTCCAGCTTATATTTCAGGACCCGTATTCATCGCTCAATCCGAGGATGCGCATTGTCGACATTATCGAAGAGGGCATGAATGCCCTGAATGTCGAAGACGACAGCAAAGCCAGCGACGCGGAGCATCAGCCTGATATCGCGAAGAGGCATAAAGTCGATGCCTTGCTGGAAAATGTCGGGTTGCCGCCAGAAGCAAAATGGCGTTATCCACATGAGTTTTCCGGCGGCCAGCGCCAGCGTATCGCCATCGCACGTGCGCTGGCCGTTAACCCCAAGCTGATCGTGTGCGATGAACCTACCAGCGCACTGGACGTATCGGTTCAAGCCCAGATTCTGAACCTGTTGAACGAATTGCAGGACAATCTGGGATTGGCCTATCTATTCATTACTCATAATATTTCCGTAGTTGAATATCTCGCGGATGAAGTGGCGGTCATGTACCTTGGAAGAATTGTAGAACGCGGGAGCGTGGACGAAGTCTTGATCAGTCCCAGGCATCCATATACTCAGGCTCTGATGTCGGCGATTCCTGTGATCGAGCTTGAATCGAAACGTCATATTATCCGACTTCACGGAGACCTTCCTTCACCCGCCAATCCGCCGGCCGGTTGTCACTTTCATCCTCGTTGCCCCCACGTCATGCCAATTTGCCGCGAAATTTACCCAGCGGCAAGTTCATTCAGCCCGACGCATACCGCGCACTGTTATCTTTATCCCCAGGAACAAGACTCAGCAGCGCACCTCGAATCACAAGCATAAGGAAAATCTCATGATGGTCGGTCAGCAAGTGGCGCGGCGTCGCACGTTTGCCATAATTTCTCATCCGGATGCCGGTAAGACGACGCTTACCGAGAAGTTGCTGCTGTTTGCGGGCGCCATTCACATCGCAGGCAGCGTTAAGGCGCGGAAGGCGAGTCGCCACGCCACTTCCGACTGGATGGAGATCGAGAAGCAGCGAGGAATTTCGGTAGCCAGTTCAGTGATGCAGATGGAATATGGCGATTGCGTCATCAATCTCCTGGATACGCCCGGCCACCAGGATTTCTCCGAGGACACGTACCGTGTTCTGACCGCCGTTGACGCCGCGCTGATGGTGATTGATGCCGCCAATGGTGTCGAGGCCCAGACACTGCGTCTGCTGGAGGTGTGCCGTGCACGCAAAACGCCCATCCTCACTTTCGTGAATAAAATGGATCGCGAAGTACGTGACCCGCTCGATCTTATCAATGAAATCGAGCAAACGCTGGGCATGGCCGCAGTGCCTTTTACCTGGCCGATGGGTATGGGTCGCAGCTTTAAAGGTGTATTCGACTTGGAGCGCGATAGCATGCGCGTTTTTCAGCCTGGATCGGACAGGCTGGATGATGGAGACGAAATCATCAAAGGGCTGAATAACCCGGTGCTTGAAGAGCGTTTTGCGGATGGCGCCGCTACTATGCAGCAGGAAATCGAACTGATACGCGGCGCTTCACCCGAATTCAGCCATGAAGCCTTTCTCGCTGGCCGGCAGACCCCGGTATTTTTTGGCTCAGCCATCAACAACTTCGGCGTGCGAGAAGTACTTGACGCGCTGGTCAATCTTGCCCCGCCGCCCGGATCGCGTATGGCCTTGCAGCGGCAGGTGCAACCTGGCGAACCGAGATTTTCAGGGGTGGTGTTCAAGATTCAGGCTAATATGAATCCAGCTCACCGGGATCGCATCGCATTTGTGAGGATTTGCTCGGGCCGGTTCGATCGCGGGATGAACTTGAGGATTGTGCGTAACGGTAAGGATATTCGCACCAACGGCGTGGTGTCGTTTCTCTCCCAGCGGCGCGACTTGCTCGATATTGCCTATCCCGGCGATATCATCGGGATCCCCAACCACGGAACACTGCAGCTGGGGGATACACTGACTGAAGGCGAGCGACTGCAATTCACGGGCTTGCCGTTTTTCGCGCCCGAAATCTTCCAGACGGTCGAGCTCGCCGATCCGATGCGCAGCAAACAACTCAAATTGGGACTGGCACAGTTGGGCGAGGAGGGCGCGATTCAGGTGTTTCGTCCTCATTGGGGCGGCACCTTGCTGCTGGGCGCGGTAGGCACCTTGCAATTCGAGGTGGTAGCACACCGACTCAAGCATGAATATGGCGTCGATGCCCGGCTCGCGCCTGCCAAGTATCAGTTGGCCCGCTGGGTCACCGCGGACGACTCCCGCGAGCTTAAGCGGTTCATCGATACCAACGCGCATCGGATAGCCTATGACGTCGTCGATGCCCCTACTTTCCTGGCTTCATATGGAGCGGAACTGAGCGTAGCGGAGGAAAGCTGGAAGCATGTTCAGTTCCATCGAATGCGAGAGCATGCCGGGCTGTTATTCCAGACTCATCTCGACAGGTAAAATAAGGCAACAGTCAGCATAAGCAGCTCCATTTGACGCTGCTGCACCTTACGGCCTGTGCGGAGGCTTCGTTCGGATAAGGTGGAGAAGCTCGCAGCAGCTTGAGACGGGCAGGCGGATGGGGCGGGGAAGAAGTAGGTGATTCAGACATCCAAGTAGTGTAAGGAATTTGTTTTTGGTTCGAAAGAGGCCGCAAGTATGTGATCGTTTGGTGACATTTTCTTAAATGGCCTTGGGGACGTCCTCCATCCTTGTGAGCATGGCACGGCACATGTACCAAGGTCTACTATGCAATAGCTATAAATGTCCCTACAATTCCGCCGCGAGAGGGTAAAGCTAAGCCCCATCAATTCATAGGTCTTATTTCATCCCTGTATTTTGAAGGCCGCTAACAGCTAATAAAAGGTTGCCGTCAATCTAGGATTTGCAGAACAGAAGCAGTACATCCACGGAAGCAGTTTTTAGTGGCGATGGATGAGCTGGCATTCGAGGTCTCCTACGATCAGGACGATAGGATCGAGCAGGTGACTGCGTCAAAGAAATAAATCACGAGCTCAAGCAGGAGTAGCAAAACCCTATAGCTCCACGTTAGCCCAACAAATTATGGAACACTTTGCGCCGCTCATTCAAACTATCCTCTGGGTCAGCCTTATTGGTATCGTGCTTTATCGTTTTCACGACCCCATTTACGGCCTACTCGTCGCGTTACAGAAACGTGTGGAAGCTGGTAGCAGTATTAAGGCGGGGCCATTTGAAATTAACGACCAGCTGAAACCGCAGGATCCGATAATACAGAAAGAAAAGGCTGCGCTTGAAGTTCAGGAAGTGCTACAAGCTGAAGGCCAGGAAGTGCTACAAGCTGAAGGTCAGCTGCCACCGGAAGTAACATTACTTAATGAACGCATGGCTTCAGTAAAAGCTCGCTACTTTCAGGCGGAAGACTTGGTGTTACGAGCTATTCAAGCTGAGTACGGCGCTCCTTTACACAGACAAGTAACTGCCGGTCGAGACACCGGCTTTGATGGCTTGTTTATTGCAGAGGGCCGCACCAACGTGGTAGAAGTTAAGTACATCTCCACAAAAGCGCGGTATCCGCGACTAAAACCAACTATCGAGCGTCTCACTAAGTCTATCCAGAGTTACGGCTGGATGAATGCTCAAATCATCTTGGTTCTTGTTTTTGACCGCGAAGAGGATATTAAGAATGTTAGGGAAATCCTATCTGTCGGGTTTTCACAGAATCCTGTTCCAGTAGTTGTTCGTATTTACTCCCTGGGTGAACTTAAAGTCAAATTTGGCGTAGATGAAAAAAATGGAGACTAGTCCTTTATTAATTCAAGCCATAGCAAAATGACTCGAACCGTTTATCGATACCAGGCTCATGACCTCAATGGGGCAGGTGTAGGATCTAGCGATGAACCTTCCGTTGTCTTGATAAAGATGACAAAGACTTATATCGGCCAACTTATGAATCCGCTCAAAAATGATTATCCAAGATGGACGTAGATAAGGAATACTAGAAACATGTCAAACATTGTAGCAATAGGAATAATTGCAATAATCTTCTTTAGTCTAGTTGGTGGAAAGGACAAAGTTCCAGATACCCCTGAAGGCAGGCTTGTTGCGGAAATTGCAGATTTGGAGAAAAAGTATAGTGCCGCTCAGAGTAGATACAATGAATCAAGCTCAGACTGGAGGTCAGCCGAAATTAAGCAGGAATATGATTCAATAGTACGGCAAGGCGATGCAGGCGCGTCAGAAATGTTAATTTTGGCTCAGAAGCAATTTAACAATCCTATGTACAGCCAAGAACAAAATAGACTGAAAGATTATAATCGAGATTCAATGAAAAGAGCACAGGTTCAAGTTGACGAACTCAAACACCAACTAGACATTAAGCGCGCTCAGCTAGCAGATATTAAGCGCGCTCAGCAACCAGTCAATGGCCCATAACTCATCAGTTCGCGGAGCTGTAAACTAAATCAAATTTCGCACGGACGAAACTTCAACTCACCCTCAAGGGCAGGGCATTTAGCTCCCGCCAAACTTCCTTTGCCGCTCTAAATCCTGCCCCTCCCAACGCACTGCAACCATTCCCCGGTTTAATAGACTATGAGACTCGAAACAAAAATTTGATCTTGGTATAGCGCATAGCCCATCTCGTCCTGCACTGAGCCGTACATTCTATAAGAATGGTAGAACAACCATAAAGTGTCAAGAAGAAGCAGCCCCTTAGCACATTTTGTAGCTTCACTGCCCATAGCCTTTTGAAGGCCATGGGCATGGGCACGCTAATGTTTAGTTGACTTCGGCAAGCAGCCTGCTGATCGCTTGCTGTGCCTGATGTAGATAACCGCCGCCAAACAGGTTGAGATGGTTCAGTATGTGATAGAGGTTATAAAGCGTTTTACGCGTTTCATAGCCGGCGTCAAGCGGATAGGCTTCCCGATAAGCGGCATAAAATGTTTGGGAGAAACCGCCGAAAAGTTCGGTCATGGCGATATCCGTCTCGCGATCCCCATAATATACAGCCGGATCGAATAGCACTGGCTGCGCTGTGTCATCAAAGCTGTAGTTGCCGCTCCATAAGTCGCCATGCAACAGTGAGGCCACCGGTTGCGGTCCTGGAAAAAAGAAATGAAGCTTCTCCAACAGTTGCTCGCCCTGCGCCTGTAGCCTTCCGGTGTAACCATTAACGCTGGCGAGCTGTAATTGATAGCCCAGGCGGTATCTGCGCCAAAATTCAATCCAGTTGGTACAGGATTGATTGATTTGCGGCGTGGCGCCGATCGTGTTATCGCGCGACCACCCGAATTTTCCGGAAGTAAAATGATGCATCGCGGCAAGCCCCGAGCCCAGGGCATCTGTGCTGCCGTGAGAAGCCCTGCCCATCTCCAGATATTCCAGTACCAGCCATGCCCCGGATGTATTTCTTCCCCAGCATATCGGGACGGGAACGCGGAGCGTGCGGGTATTGCTGATTTCCCGAAGACCCGCCGCTTCCGCGTCAAACATCGGCAGGCTTTCGGCATCGTTCAGTTTGACAAAAAATCGCTGGCCGTTGCCTTCGATCCGATACGTTTGATTGATACAGCCGCCGCCAACGGAAGAAATGGTTTCGACAGCGAATGGAATACCGGTGGTGCGACTGATTTGTGCCGAGATTTCAGACCAGGCAGGCATAAGTAGCAGGTGGCCACTTGAAGGGCCACTGTATCAGGATAGACATTTCCTTGCGCGCGCGATGGCGGCGCTTACCTGTGCCGGCGCCGTTCCGCCGATATGGTTGCGGCTGCTGACGGAGCCTTCCAGAGTCAGCACAGCGAAGATGTCATTCGCAATGAGTGGTGAGAATTGTTGCAACTCCGGCAGGGTAAGCGCGCTCAGGTCCCGTCCGCTGTCATCGGCAAAGCGCACTGCCTGCGCGACGGTTTCATGCGCTTCACGAAAAGGCAGCCCTTTTTTTGTCAGGTAATCCGCCAGGTCAGTCGCGGTTGCATAACCGCGCATCGCGGCCTTATACATTGCCTCCCGGTTGACACGAACCCCTGTCAGCATATCGGCATAGATACGCAGCGTGTCAGTGAGCGTGTCTACGGTATCGAATAAAGGTTCCTTGTCTTCCTGATTATCCTTATTGTAAGCAAGCGGCTGGGCCTTCATCAGGGTAAGCAGCGCCACCAGGTGGCCGTTGACGCGCCCCGTCTTGCCGCGTACCAGCTCCGGTACATCGGGGTTCTTCTTTTGCGGCATAATGGACGAACCGGTGCAGAATCGGTCGGCGAGATCAATGAAGCCGAACGATGGGTTCATCCATAGAATCAGTTCCTCGGATAACCGGGACAGATGTGTCATGATCAGTGCCGCAGCGGCACAAAACTCAATGGCAAAGTCCCGATCGGAAACCGCATCCAGCGAATTTTCGCAAACGCCATCGAACCCCAGTTCTTGCGCAACCCTGTCACGGTTGATCGGATAACTGGTTCCTGCCAGCGCAGCCGCGCCTAACGGCAATCTGTTCACACGCTTTCTACAGTCGGATAATCGTTCCACATCGCGCTTCAGCATTTCAAAATATGCCATGAGATGGTGGCCGAAGACCACTGGCTGCGCCACCTGTAAATGAGTGAAACCCGGCATCACCGTATCAGTATGCTTTTCCGCGAGGTCCAGCAGCGCATGCTGCATCGCATGGATGAGGCTGACAATGTCGTCGATTGAAGCGCGCAGATAGAGCCGTATATCAGTAGCCACCTGATCGTTGCGTGATCGCGCCGTATGTAGCCGCTTCCCTGCATCGCCTATGAGGGCAGTCAGGCGTTTCTCGATATTGAGGTGCACATCCTCCAGTTCCAGTAGCCAGACAAATTCGCCACTGCGGATTTCTTCCCGTATCTGGTCCAAGCCAAGTTGGATAGCCGCTAGGTCATCCGCGCCAATAATGTCCGTCGCCGCGAGCATCCGGGCGTGAGCAAGGGATCCCTGGATATCATATTCCGCCAGCCGCCGGTCGAAGCTCACCGAAGCGGTGTAGCGTTGCACCAACTGGGAAACTGGCTCGCTAAATCGGCCCGACCATGTGTTTATTTTTTTTTCAACCGGTGCGCTGATCTTTTTTGAGGCTGCCATTTGTTTCGCTCATCAGGATGGAAGGGCAAAGAAATACACAACCTTGCCAAGCCGTTCTTCTTTATCGTGTTAAAAAACGATGAGTATAAATCAAAAGATGTGTCCGAGGCCCTTCTATAGCCATACGTTATAGCCAAGCAGATGGGAATCTGTGATCTTCGGTATCCGTAAACAGGTCAACAGGAAGTATTTCTTGTGGTGGTAAAAAGAATTATTCAGGCTCAGAACTCAAGCGGATCTATGTCCAATGTCCATCGCACTTTATAGCTGGGAAGTGCGTCGAGTTTTATCCGCCATCCGGCAAGGAATTCCTGCAATTTTTTACGCGACCTGCATTGTACTAAGAGATAGCCGCGTTCCATTCCCTTCAGGCGTGCCATTGGCGCCGGAACCGGGTCGAATACCTCGACCTGCTTTGGCGCCTTGGCTAGTGCTGCCGCGCTAGCGAGAAAATCCAGCGCGGCAGCGATCCTGGGCGCTTCGGCGCGCAATAAAACCTGGTAGACGAATGGCGGGAACCCCGCCGTCCTTCTTTCCTCCAGCAGCGCTTGCGCAAGCAGGTCGTAATTATGCTGCCGTAATGCATGGTACAGCGGATGGTCCGGAAACTCGGTTTGAATCAGTACTTCTCCTGGAATATCGGCACGTCCGGCTCGGCCCGCGACCTGCATTAATTGCGCGAACAGGCGTTCCGAGGCCCGGAAATCCGTACTGAATAGCGAGGCATCGGAATTCAGGGTGACCACTAGCGATAAATTTGGAAAATCATGCCCTTTCGCGAGAATTTGGGTCCCAACCAGGATGTCGACGCGGTGCTCCTGAATGTCTTTCAGCATTCGCCCCCAGGCATCTTTTCGGCTTGTGCTGTCGCGATCTATACGCATGATCCGAGCGTCGGGAAAACGTTGGCCTAACGCGTCCTCCACCCGCTGGGTGCCGTGCCCGAAGGGGGCAATGTCCTGATCCCCACATTCGTGACAGACGCCGGGAAATCGCTCCTGATGACCGCAATGGTGACAACGCAATTTTTTCTCGCGCAGGTGCACGACCAGGCGGCTGGCGCAGCGGTGACAGACCGCCGTCCATCCGCATGATTTGCATAGCAGTACCGGCGCATAGCCGCGCCGGTTTATGAAAACAAGGCTTTGCTGGTTTAACGCCAGGCATTTCTCGAGCGCGGCGATCACGGGCTCGGAAAAGCTTTCTTTGGTTTTTACAGCTCGGGTGTCTATACAGCGGACCATTGGCAGGACGGCGTTCTTTACTGCGCGCGACGGTAGTGCTAGCCTGAGATAGCGGCCAGACATGGCATTGTAATAACTTTCGAGCGACGGAGTGGCGGAGCCAAGTATTACCGGCACACCGGCATACTTGGCACGAAAGATGGCCACGTCGCGCGCGGAATAGCGTAAGCCATCCTGTTGCTTGAATGAGGCGTCCTGTTCCTCATCCACTATCAGCAGCCCAAGCTTTGGCAATGGCGTGAATACTGCTAAGCGAGTGCCCAATATTATTTCTGCATCGCCCTGTTGCGCTTGCAGCCAGGCGGTCGCGCGTTCGGAAGGGCTGAGTCCGCTATGGAGACTCACCAGCTTCACTGCGGGAAAGCGCGCACGGAAGACAGCCTCCAGCTGTGGCGTCAGATTGATTTCAGGAACAAGCACCAGCGTTTGCCTCGCTTGTCGCAACAGCAGCGAAATCAGTCGCAGGTATACCTCTGTTTTCCCGCTGCCGGTAACCCCATGCAGCAGCCATGTATTGAACGTATTTATTTTTGGAGCAATCACATCAATGGCGTTTTGCTGCGCAAGGTTAAGGACGGGCATCGGCGCAGTTTTGGTAACGGAAGCTGAAGCTTCGAAAGGCGTAACGGGTATTTCTTCAACCCACCGCAGCGCTACCAGTTCCTTCAGTGCCTTGGGCGCACGCTGCGAAAATTGCTTTGCCTCACTGGCGCTCATTGCACCCGACTCTCTCAGTTTTGCTAAAAGCCTTCGTTTGACTATACTGCGGGCGGGAATCGCTGAGGCATCAGCCGCGCTCCCCGCTGCGGTGAGGCAATAATGAAATGCAGTTGGAATATTCTGCGTAAAAGGTTTATTGCTGCGCAGGCGGATCGGCAGTCCATTCATGACGACCTCCCCCAGAGGATGATGATAGTACTCGCTACAGAAATGAAATAGATCAAGCAATGCCGGGGGCAGAGAGGGAATATCCCGAAATATATGGGTAATGTACTTAAGTTTAACGGGGTCGACAGAAGAGTGAGTAGTCACTTCCATGATCACCCCCGTCTTCGTGCTTCTTCCGAGGGGAACGCGCACGCGCGTCCCGATATCTTGCGCCGTTATTTCGGTATCCGGCGCAAGATAATCGAACAAAATATTCAGGGGAACATCAAGCGCGACGCGTACGATGGGCATGTCAGGAAGAGTATATTGAAAACGAGTTTATGTTTATTGGCGGTGTAAGAATCGTGGGAATCCAGCATGCCAGCTGATCCGGAGCAACAGCAACTCAAGCATTGAGCAGAGATCCGTCCAGCTCGTCTGATAAAGAAAACCTACGCGCACTCCAAAGCTGTTCAGCTCGTTTCTCGTCCATGGAGTTTTTGTGAGCCCCAAGGAAGTCAAGAAAAGACCAGGAAAAATTGTAACCGTTGCGCGAACACCCAAACAGAGCGTACCGCACTTGGAACAATTCGAGGTGGAGATGATCCCCGGCATGAAAAGCGGTTATTCAAGGGTTATCTACATCCAGCCATTTATTGAAGATGTCGGGTTTTTTTACAGTTATTTGCGTAAAATTTGAGAGTAAGTTACAAGCTCCTGATAATAAAAACATATGAAACCTGGCACGAGATATGCTTGCGGTATTAACAATGCACAGCCGTAGCAGAAGATGAACTGATCCTACCTATGCAATTTTTTCGGTAACAAACTGAATTCAAATTTTACTTTTTTTAAGTTTTAAATAAAGATCAGTATGAGCCGAAGAAGGCGTGAAAAACCAACACAAATTGGCATAGAAATTGCTATGAAAGATGCCCTGTTGTAGCCCCGACAAACTGCTTGACTTAGGGCATCTTCGGGGATAGTCTTTATGAGGTTATGGGTATGTAACGTATTGGTAACACGTATTCAGAAACACGGGTACAGAGAAACACCTGGAAACACCTCTGACAGCACCGAGCAACACCTGCAGTATAAGCAGCACCAGAAGCATTGAGCAACACCCGCAGCATCG
>NZ_FMWY01000027.1:0-47476 GCF_900103145.1 Nitrosospira sp. Nsp18
TTACCATATCAAGGTCTCCTTTTCGGTAACCTTCAATATGGCGCAACGTTATTTCTCAGAATACCTTTCGGTTACATTTAATTCGGCGCAATTCGTATGGCAAATTACAGAAAAAATCGCCTTGCGCATGCGCTATGATTATGTTCTAACTGATTTTCACGGCGCAATCGTTTCACTTCCGACTGATAGCCGCAGTGACTCAATGCACTCCGGCCTCGTCGCTTTGGATTGGCAACCTTTGAAAATACTTTTCCTAAGTGCTGCTTTCCATCGCGACAGACGTACGTCGAATCTGCGGGGCTTCGACTTTGACAGTACCGCGGGCAGTTTTACAGCAAAACTTAATTTCTGACCCTCACGTGTTCAAAAAGATATAGAAAAGTGCGCACAGTTACTATATTCGTCTGCCGCCCCTCGGGCTTTGGTTGGATAACTCCTCAACCTGATGAGGCACCGCCAGTTATACAAATTCCGCTAGTGCATATGGACTATTGCGCGGAAAGCGCTAACTCGCTACCTTGCAGTAGCCAAAGTGATGTATATGATTAATTGCGCCAGCCCGGAATGCCGGAGGTTGACGCGGTTTAGTTTATTCGCCTCGGTTGCTCAAGTATTCTTGTGAGGCCATCGAATTTGTATTCAGAAACGAATTGACGACGGGTGGCTTCGTGTATATTCTTTTTATTACGCGCCCCTCTTATTTCTGGCAATCGCGGCCTTGATATTGCCTTGAGCAGTGACGGTGTAATGTAATGTTATATATCTAAAATGCATCTGTAATTTTTACCGAAACTCGGCCTATCGTTCTTATTCTCGATGGTATTAGTTGATGGCTGCTCGATTGCAGGACGTGCTATCCAAGTTTTGAACATTGTTGATATTCCTCACTCAAGCCCACATGAAACTCAGCCAAAAAAAAATCATATTGCAAATACTCTCTGCATCGCTGGCGCTGGCGCTGGCGCTGGGTGCGTGCGGCAGCAAAGACACCGAAAAGCCTGCCAGTCAGATTGCGGCTAAAGTCAATTCCGGGGAAATCTCCGTTCACCAGATTAACTACATACTCTCTCGGGCGGGTGCCAATGCTGGCACGCCTGAAACAGCGCCTAAAATCCGCCGTCAAATTCTCGATCGGCTCATTGATCAGGAATTGGCTGTTGAACAAGCCGTTGCGAAAAAACTCGACCGTTCGCCTGATATTCTTATGGCTGTCGAAAACGCTCGTCGTGAAATTCTTGCCCGAGCATATATTGAGCAAGTCACCGCGGAAATGGCGAAGCCGACGGTTGATGAAGCAAAGCAATATTACGTTGACCATCCCCAGCTCTTTGCCGAGCGCCGCATTTACAACATTCAGGAAATTGTGGTTCCGTTAAATGCCGGGGTAGACACGGAATTGCGCGAAATGCTCGATACGGGGAAATCCATGGAAAGCATCGCCGATTGGCTCAAGGGCAAGGGAATAAAATTTGGAGGCGGTAGCGCTACACGATCAGCCGAACAGATTCCGCTTGAGCTGTTGCCTAAAATACACCCACTCAAAGTTGGTGACGGGTTGATCATCAAAGGGCCACAATCCATCACCGTGATGCGACTCGCCGCTTCGCAATCCGTACCCATACCGGAAGCCGCGGCGTTGCCGCGCATCCAACAGTTTCTTGGTAACCAACGTGCGGCGGAAGCTGCCAAGCAGGAACTCAAGGGGCTTAAGGAGAAAGCTAAAATCACCTATATGAGTGGATTTTCTGACACGGATGGCAACATGGCGTCACAATCCGGAGCTCCAGCAGCGAGCGCCGTAAAATCCGACGTTGACATTGGTATCGAGAAAGGCGTTGCGGGTTTGAAATAACATCTCATTTAATTAGCAAATGCTTAAAGGAAATATGACAGTATGACCAAGACCTTGATAAGGCTACTCGCATTTTTATTTACTCTGCTATCTGTGAGTGCGTACGCGCAACAACATATTCTCGACTATCCCCTCGGGCCGGGAGATATCGTACGCATCCAGGTTTTCCAGAACCCTGATCTAACGACCGAAACCCGCGTGTCCGAGAATGGTTCTATTACCTACCCGCTCGTGGGCGCTGTCGAAGTCGGCGGGCTCGCTGTCGCTGCTGCAGAGCGAAAGATTGCTGCCGCGCTCAAAAATGGGGGCTTCGTCAGGCAACCCCAGGTGAACATCGTTATCCTGCAAATGCGTGGCAGTCAAGTAAGCGTACTTGGCCAGGTCAACCGGCCTGGGCGTTTCCCGCTCGAAACGCTCAGCCGGGTAAGCGACATGCTTGCCGCTGCCGGTGGAGCGACGCCAACGGGTGACGACTTCGCCATCGTTACAGGTTTACGAGACGGCAAACCCTTCCGAAAAGTGATAGATATTCCGGCACTCTACCTCGCGGAAAAATCGGATGAAGATATTATTCTAGCGGGGGGAGACACAATTTATATCCATCGTGCCCCCGTATTCTATATTTATGGTGAAGCTCAGCGCCCGGGCGCCTATCGTATCGAGCGCGGCATGACGGTCATGCAAGCCTTGGCCCAGGGTGGCGGCCCAACGGTGCGCGGCAGCGAGTGGTGGTTGCGCCTTCACCGGACAAACGCCGAGGGGGTAGTGGAAAGACTCTCTCCTGAAATGACCGATTCGGTACAGCCGAACGATATTATTTACGTTCGGGAAAGTATCTTCTAATAATGGTCAACGCGTAATGACCCTTCTACAATTCCTGCTCATTCTCCGCGCGCGCTACAAGGTAGCCGCGCTTACGCTACTGATTACGGTGGCTGCCACCTTTTTTATCAGCCTGCTGTTACCCAAGCAGTACACTGCTACCAGCGCCGTAGTGATCGATGTCAGATCGCCTGATCCTGTTGCCGGCATGATCATGCCAGGGCTGGCAACGCCCGCATACATGGCGACACAGGTGGATATCATCACCAGTGACCGTGTGGCACAGCGTGTGGTCAAGCTGCTGCGTATGGACGAAAGCCCCGCTATACGGGAACAATGGATGGATGCCACAGAGGGTGAAGGGGACTTGACGATTTGGTTGGCTGACCTGCTCAAGGAAAAGCTTGAGGTCAGACCTTCACGTGAAAGCAATGTAATCAACATCGAATTCAGCGGCATCGAGCCCAGCTTTGTTGCAACCGTGGCAAATGCCTTTGCGCAGGCTTACATCGATGTTCACCTGGAGCTGAAAGTCACACCCGCCCGCCAATCTGCCACCTGGTTTGAAGACCAAACCAAAATGGTGCGTGAGAAACTGGAAAAAGCGCAGGCGGCACTCTCGGCATTCCAGCAAAAGACCGGCATCATCGCTACCGACGAGCGACTTGATCATGAAACTGCCAAGCTCAACGAATTGTCTGCCCGATTGACGAACGTGCAGGCTGAAACTTCGGATAGCAGCAGCAAGCGTAAATCTGCCGCCAATTCCGAAACGCTGTCTGAAGTTATGCAAAGCCCAGTGATCAATATGCTTAAATCGGACATTGCGCGCCTCGAGGCCAAACACCACGAAAGCAATGTCAATCTCGGCGTAAACCATCCGCAAACGAAACGTACGGAAAGTGAACTCGCCTCGCTCAGGAGGAGGCTAGCTAGCGAAACCCGGCAAATCTCGGACAGTATCGGTACCTCCTACGAGGTAGGTAAGCAAAAGGAAAAAGAACTGCTTGAAGCGATGGAGTCTCAAAAAAAACGTATACTCGAACTCAACAAGGAGCGCGATGAAATCGCCGTACTTAAGCGTGATGTTGAAGCTGCCCAACATACGTTTGACGGTGTGAGCCAGCGTTCTGCTCAAACCCGTCTCGAAAGCCTATCGGCTCAGACCAACATCGCGATTCTGAATCCAGCCACGATACCAACCAAACACTCGCGGCCCAGAATACTCCTCAACGTTCTAATCTCCATTTTCCTCGGTACGTTACTCGGTGTAGGGATTGCCTTGATGCTTGAACTCGGCAGACGTCGCGTACGCTCATCAGAAGATCTTATCCAGGCCATCGATCTACCAGTACTTGCGGTGATTTCCAGCAGACCAGTGCAAAAAATTCCCAAGCAGCTCGGCCCGGTAGCCAGTTAATACCTAAAACGGAACCAGATCATGAAACCCGTAAGCGCTAGCCTCCCGATCATCAAGCGGAACCAGACCACGAAACCCGGCGAGTCTTCAATTTACGGTAAAGCGCAGGTCAACGGCAATGGCAGTTCAATAGGGGCCATCCTGGTCGATACCGGACGTCTCTCCGCCGAGAACGCGGACCGCATTCTCCGGTTGCAGATAGAGCAGGGCAAACGCTTTGGCGACACCGCCATTGAGCTGGGCCTGCTCACGGAGGATGACATTCGTTTTGCACTCTCCCGTCAATTCAATAACCTTTACCTTCCCGCAGGGGATAACAGCCTCAGCTATCAACTGGTAGCTGCCTATAAACCGTTCAGCCCGATTGTCGAGAAGCTGCGCGCTTTGCGTAGTCAGCTAATGCTACGGTGGTTCGATAGTGACGCGAGGTTGAACTCCCTCGCTATCATGAGTCCCGGTATAGGGGAAGGACGCAGCTTCATTGCTGCAAATTTGGCTGTTGTCTTCTCGCAACTAGGAAAACGCACTTTACTCATCGACGCAAATCTGCGTGCACCGCGTCAGCATGAGCTATTCAAGTTAGGCAACAACGCTGGTTTATCCAGTATGCTGGCAGGTCGTATCGGGATCGAGGCGATTGCGCGTGTACCCTCGTTGCTGGGGCTTTCCGTGTTGCCAGCAGGTGCCGTACCGCCCAATCCGCAAGAACTGCTCGGCCGAACTGGTTTTCCCGAATTATTGCAATCGGTGGTCCGCGATTTTGACGTTGTCATTATTGACACGCCTGCCGCGCACGAATACGCCGAAGCTCAGATTATTGCAGCGCGCGCATCAGCTGCCCTCATAGTCGCCCGTAAAGATCGAACATCAGTCCCACAAACCATCGAGCTGGTCCGTAGCCTCCAGCAAACGGGCACAACGCCCTTGGGGTCGGTGCTGAACGAATTCTGACTGAAGGAAAACGAAGGATAAAGCCTCGCTTGCAATCGGCAACAAAAGCGACCAGTCCAATCTTGACAGTAGTCTGCAAGTGCTTCAAGCATTTTTACCAGGAGGCAATCATGTTCTCCGCAGCTTTCATCAACTTTTTCTCTTTTCCGAGCAGCACGGAAAATTGGACGATGAGAATTTTCCGCTATCATCGAATTCTAGCCACGCTTTCTGCTCCACAATGCCAGGGTTATCGTGCCGATGAGGCTGCCTGCCATGTCCGCAATAAAGTCGGGCCAACCCGCTTGCCGACCAGGAAGATACAACTGATGCCACTCATCCAGCAATCCGATCAGCAGCGAGCCGATAAACGCAACAGCCAGACCGCGCCAGTCATGAAATCCACTAGCGAAGCCAAGTGCCCAGGCGAGCAAAGCAAACACGGCGCCATGAAGCAATTTGTCCCATGGCTCCGGCACCAGATTCACGGCAATCGGTTGCGTTCCTCCAATGAACAAGCTACCCATAATCCCGAGCGCCAGCAGCGTGGCTGCAATACGAAGGTGACGGGATAGCGCGTGTTGTAAAAACAAAATGAGTACCAATTTGGCAACTATGTTCAACGGATCATCTGGACAACCCGAAGGCTGGCGCGGTCGGCTGCTCATCTGGCTACCGATTATTGCCGGATTAATCGTACTGTATTTACCTAGTCTGGTCGACCTCTTTCGCGGCATCTGGAGTACCGATCAGCAGGCGCATGGTCCGATTGTACTCGGTATTGCTTGCTGGCTTATTTATCGCAAATGGCCTGAAATGTGGCGCCTGAGCGAAAATCGGTCAGCGGCGCCTTCAGCCGGCTGGCCCATTTTTATCTTTGCGTTGATGCTCTATGTGATTGGCCGTTCGCAAGGCATTCTGCTCATGGAGATCGGTTCAGTCATCTGGATGCTGGCCGCCATACTCCTGCTCATGCGCGGTAGCGCAGCACTCAAGGCGCAATGGTTTCCGCTTTTCTTCATGCTTTTCATGATCCCCTTACCCGCCACGGTGGTGGATGCTCTAACGATGCCGATGAAGATGGCGGTTTCTTATGTAGCTGAAAGCATACTTTTCTGGGCAAACTATCCCATCGCCCGCACCGGCGTCATACTCCAAATCGGGCAATACAAGCTGCTGGTAGCTGACGCATGCGCAGGATTGCATACTCTTTTTACGCTCGAAGCGCTGGGTTTGCTCTACCTTAACATTATCCGGCACGACTCTCTGTTTCGCAACGTTACCTTAGCCATTTTGATCGTGCCCATCTCCTTTACGGCTAACGTTATCCGTGTAATCGTGTTAACGCTTATTACCTATCATTTTGGTGATGAGGCCGGACAGGGTTTTTTACATGGGTTCGCAGGCATGGTGCTCTTCCTTAGTGCCTTGCTATTGATTATTGGGGTGGATTCGCTGTTGCAACTCGGCGTCAAGCTGCAGCGTGGCAGTAATAGGACGTTGAGCGGAGCGTAAGAATGAATCTCCTATTCAGAAATTTCATTCTTTTAGTACTCATGCTCGCGGCCTCAGGTCTCGCACTGGCTCTGCGTCCTACCCAAAAAATTGCGGACCTGGGGCCCGGTATCAATCTAAATACAATGATTCCGCATGCATTCGGAAATTGGAGTGAAGAGCAGCAGAACTCAGTGCAAATGGTAGATCCACAGCAGCAGGAAATGATTGAGAAAATTTATACCCAGACACTCAGCCGTGTTTATAAGGATAACCATGACTACCGCATCATGCTCGCGATCGCCTATGGAGATGATCAGAGGGATTCCATGCAGATGCATTACCCTGAGGTTTGCTATCCTGCACAGGGATTCTCGCTCCAGAGTAAACAAACGGGTACCTTGGCTACCGAGAACGGTTTAATTCCGGTCACGCGTATCCTGACCAATCTCGGCCAGCGGAACGAACCGGTTACTTACTGGACAACGGTTGGTAATCGCGTGTTTCAAGGTGGTCTTCAAAAAAAACTTGCGGAAATGAGCTACGGCCTGAATGGAAAAATTCCAGATGGAATGCTGATACGTGTTTCTTCCATCGATGCTGAAGCACCTCGAGCATATGAGATGCAAGCCCAGTTTATCGATCAGATGCTTGGCGCGTTAACATCTGAACATCGCCAAAAGCTGAATGGCATGCCGGGCTCAGGTCATCAATGAAAGAAATTGTGATTATGGGCGGCATAGCAGCGCACCGCGGCTATTTAATCACCGAAGCCCTGTTCGCGGCGAACCCATCACTCGCGAGATCATTTGCATATCGCACATATCAGGCTTGGCCTGCGGGTTGCCTATACCCCGGCATTCCGTGCGCTAAGAGGTTTGGATACACATCTGCAATGAAGCCCGACATGGCATGGTTGATGTTTCAGCTTATCGCGTCAGGGGCTAAGTAAATGCCTGTGATTTCGCCCGCATTGCCTCATACGAAAGGCGTTTCAATCATGAGCGGGAATTAATCGTGCTGCAACTCACGGTTTTGCCACTCGCTGCATTTGTTCTCGCACTGCTTTTGATCATGGCAATCGTTATCGTGGCGGGGGCCGGATTCCGCTGGCCGGGCCGGATGTTCAGTTATCTAATGCTGTTGATCGCGAGCACGAGCGTAGCGACCACTATCTTATCCGGCCGGGTCCTGACTTTTGTGGATGAAAATCTGGTTGTCTCGTCCGAGGCCGATGTCGGAAGTGCCGTGTCGACAAAGCTGCTTCTTATGGTTGTGATTGGATGCTCCGCGGCGCTCTGTGTGGGGTGGATTCTCAATTTCAGAAATTATAAAACAAGCTTTGACCGTTTTAGTAATAGGGGACTGAAAGCGCCAACCGACATCACCATTGCGTTCATGGTGTTCTACGTTGCATTCAGCGTTTTACCGATTTTATTCGGGCAGCATTATTATTTCCACGTAAACTTGATTTACCCATTCTTCATATATCTTGCGTTGTTTCTCTGGGCTAGGTTGTCAAGTGCCGATCCGGTTATCGTAGCAAAAAGATGTCTTGGCTTGATAGTATTCTCCAGCTTGATCGCAGCGATAGTCGCTCCAGGACTTGTCATGCAGTCCGGCTATGTTGGGCTGATTCCCGGTTTCGATTTAAGGTTTTGGGGGGTGACATCCCATGCGAACACGCTGGGCGCGGTTGCATGTATGTTTCTCGTGCTGGAGTTGGCCGAGCCGTCAGCTAGGGCATGGCTTAGAACGTGCATACTTGCCGCGGCGGGACTGACGTTGATTTTAACGCAGTCAAAATCATCTATGCTAGCCGCATTCGTAGGTTTTTCCATCATTTTTTGCTGGCGATTATTGAGCCGAACCGATGAAGTCATTGCCGACAGTAAACGCGGCAGCTCAATTCCGATTGGCTTATTCGGTGGCTTCATCATCTTAGTTTCAGTGGTTGGTGCACTCGCAATATTTTTGGATATGGACATTCTGGCCGCACTCGAGGGTCAATTGGATGCACGTGCAGTAGGTCATCTGTCTACGGCAACCGGGCGAACGTTGATATGGGACGCCGCGATTGAGGGAGGATTGGAAAACCCTTTATTTGGGCAGGGGGCAGATTTTTGGGGGCTCAAGAATCGGCTGCGGCTTGGGCTGACAGGTGCTGCCAGCGCGCACAACCTCTTCCTGCAGACATTCAGCCGATCAGGATTCGTCGGGCTTATCGCGTTATTCGTGTTTTTTTATTTCCTTGTCCAGTACTCAATACGTGCAGCCAAACACACCCGGGGCGGAAGTATGGCCATATTGGCCGTCCTCCTGATGCGGTCTGCATTCGAGGCAAATTTTCAACTCAACTCGGTTCTCGCAGGAGAGTTTTTTGTAATGATGGCTCATTTTACCTATGTGATAGACAGGGGTGCCAGACCGCGCAGGTCTTTCGAACCGGCAAGTCTTCGTTATGGTTCTGTACGTGGCCGAGCATGACTGAAAGCAGGCTCAGCTTGGCAAAGCATTGTGGCTCGTGCGCACACGGCCGGCTGCGGATAAGTTCTGGTGCAAAAGCGAAGTGCGCTGGATCGCTAGTTCAAGCGGCCGCAATCATACGTGCCAAGATTTAGGCCTCGTCGTTGTGAAAGTTCAACCCGAAGGTGACAAAGCTCGAAAAAAATCCCCAATTGATCGGCAAGTCGGAAGGGAATGCCAAATTCATATATTGTCGCATATAGGTGACGGGCCCTACACATTTATAAGATCAAACGCACGAGGCACTAAAACGTAACGCACGAGAGAGACGTTTTATCTAGTCTCGCACCTAGCCAGACACACCGTAGGAGGACTTGCAAATGTTCCGATTACTTAGCAGCCTCATCGTCGTACCATTGCTAATAACATTACTTATAGCGGCGCGGAACGTGTTGGCGGAGGATAGCTGGAAAACTGTGACCGATCAGGATCTTACTGTTTCTTCCGGGAGTGCGCTTGATTTCTCCGCAATGGTCGCAACTGGGCCAGCAGGAAAGTACGGCTCGGCCATTGTATTATCAGATGGACATATTGGCTTCGAGCGCCGCAGCACTCCAGAACGCTTTCTTTGTGCTTCGTTAGCCCTAAGCCCGCTGAGCGGAGGGATGCCGGACAAAGCAGGCAGCGAACGACTTGTACGGGAGTTGGCGCGCACTGGCTATAACTTGGTTCGATTGGCTTCGGTTGACGCACTCCTGATGACCGGCCGTTTCAAGGACTTCGACTTTGATCCTGAGCAATTCGACCGCCTGCATTACTTGCTCGCCCAACTCAAGGAAGCAGGTATCTATTGGATCGTCGATGGCCTGACGTCCGACAATGCTGCTTGGGGCGATGTGCGTCCCCATCGTTGGGTAAAAAAATACCGCACCAAAATGGATGTGCTCACCGATCCCAAGGCCTTCGCCCATTGGGCGACCCTGATCGAGCGGTTATGGGGCGCGAAAAATCCCTATACTGGAATCGCTCCCATGCATGATCCGGCAATGCTGGGCATGATCCTGGTCAATGAAGGAAGTTTTTTCTATCTAGTGGAGGCATATCGCCCACACCCGGCAAAAGCCGGCGATGGGCCTTTGTATCCACCGCAATTAGCTCCACAGTTCCGTGATTGGCTGAAGGCGCGCTACAGCAACTACTCGGCGTTACGATCAGCGTGGGGCGCTGAACTAAAAGATCGCGAATCCCTCGACGGAATAGTCGACCTGCCTGCCACAGTCCGTGGAAAAGGTCCCCGCGATATCGATTTTGCCCGCTTCATCGTCGATGTGGAACAGCGAGCCTATCGCGCGATGGAGAAACGAGTGCGCGATTTGGGCTTCAAAGGTCTAACTACTGCTTTCGACAATTGGAGCTATCTTGGCGCCGACATTACTCGTTCCAGCCTTCAATGGGTGGACCTGCACAGCTACCACGTTTTACCGAACAATCATGGCGAGCCGGGCTCGCGATTGGTGCAGTCGAGCTTACATAAAAATACGGGCCAATATATTCGCGCTCTAAGTAACGCGCGACAGTGGGGCAAGCCATTCACCGTCACCGAATATGGACAACCATTTTGGAATCGATGGCGCCACGAATCGGCCGCCTTGATGCCTGCTGTTGCGGCGCATCAAAGTTGGGATGCGATTTGCCAATTCGCCGAATCACCAATTCAGTTCGATTACGGACCGTCGCAATTTGTGCGGCGGCAAGCGATCTACCCATTTAGCGTCGGAGGCGATCCGATCGCCCACGCTGCTGAGCGTCTCGCCGCCATGCTGTACCTGCGCGGCGATGTCGCGAGTTCACAAAATCGCATCCACCTGCACCTGGATGCTGAGAAGGTGTTGACCAGAAGCGGTGGTTGGGAACAAGTACCGGAACCACTTTCAAAGCTGTCCCTTATCTCTCCTATGGGGCTGGACTTCGCCCCGATAACGGGGCGGCCAAAACCTGGAGAACTCTGGGTCACCCTAACAGGGTCGCAACCCTGGTGGCTAGTGAAATCGACGAATGGCCCGACCGCTGGGCGGGATTTGCGTTCGGATGCCGTAGCGGCCTTGCAAGGTGCGGGATTAATAGGGTCGGATAATCGCTCTCGACCGGAGAATCAGCTATTCCAATCCGACACTGGACAACTTGTCATCGACTCTGGGGCAGGCCTTATCCAGGTTGTAACCGATCGCACGGTGGCACTGGTGCTTAAGGGCGGGGATGCCTCAGCTGGCACATTGACCGTACGCACTGCGAGCGGGCCGGCACTGTTTGCGGTTTCATCGCTGGACAAAAAGCCGATTGCTCAGAGCCGCCACCTGCTGCTGTGGGTATTGACGGATGCCATCAATACGGGCATGACCTTCGCGGATGCGGAACGCACTACAATTAAAACCCGGGGTAAATTCCCGCCGCAGGTTCAGACAATCTCGGCTACGTTACGTGTCGCATCCGAGAATAGCGCTGGGCTCAAGGCGTGGCCGCTCACGCTGGGGGGCACTCGGCGTCAGGCGATTCCTCTTACGAGGACAGGAGACGCCATCGAACTGGACGTGGATACAGCAGCGCTACCGGATGGTCCAGCGCTCTTTTTCGAAATTGCAGGGGAATGATTAAGGCGAGTATATTTCGGTGTAAATCGCTGTGCTCTGATGCGGACACTAAATAACCCTTTTGGGGGATTTACTGCTTGCAAAAACGACGATGATCTCTGTCCACCAAATTTAATAAGGATCAGGCTGATTACAGTTAAACCGGTTTGATCACCCTCAGAAAATCCGGAGTGACGTTAGCGACCGATTGAGCGGTATCATAATAAAGCAAACGAACAACGAAGCCGTCCCGGTATCCATGTCCTGGGTCAGATCATAGCTTGTGCCTCATGCAGAGTTAAGAATCTAAGGGGAGATCCGATCGATCTCCCCTGCTTCAGATATGAATCTTAACCACCCCAAGCTATAAATTTTATAGTACCTGTAAATCCTACAACTAATCAAATATCTCATTTTAAGATTTTATAGCTCCGCCGCATCGGCGCAAGAGGGGCGGGCGCGCATGCCTACTCGTGCGAATCTCCGCTCGCCGCTTTTTGGCAAAATTGGCGAAATGTATTTCACGAACGATAACTGCTATTTACGCCAAACGGACTGTTAAGCCATTGTTTTACCTTTATCCATTTTTATCGCCCCGCCGGTGCCGCGCAATATGAATTTCCAAAGTTCTGCCATGCGGGGTATTCTTGCTGGGCTGTATCATGGGCATGCTGCCTTAACTGCCGAGAGTCATTTATGAGTGCTTCGCCCTATTCCCGTCGTGCGCTGAAGCGTAGCGCGGCGCATTTTCTCATCGGCAAAGCCATCTCTGCTCTATTCACTTTGATTATTTTGTTTTGGCTGGTGCGTTTGCTGACTGTGGAAGAATACGGCGCCTACGTCACCCTGATTGCCGGAATGGAGTTTGCGTTGGTAGTAGCATCGCTTGGTCTGCCATGGATTGCGGCGCGCTATTTGCCGGAATTTCGTCTGCATGCTAGCGGTGAGATGCTCGCACATTTTGTCTGGAAGATTGCCGCGTGGATCGGATTAGTGCTAGTCGCTGCTTCGCTGCTGCTTTATGTGGTGATGCCTTGGCTTCTGATCCCTCTGAAACTTGCGCAACAGGTGGATATAGCGCGTCTTTATCTGCTCGTGCTGTTAGTGGACGGTTTAGGCCGACACATCCGTGAAAGCATTTTGGAACCGCTTTTGCAACAGGGCCAAGCGCAAATAAGTCTTGTAATGCGTAATGCTGCCTTACTGTTGTTTTTAATTATCACAGCGGTACAGGGAGCGGTTCATCTAGACCAAGTAGTACTGGCCGAGATAACGGCATCCGCCTTAGGCACAATGCTCGCCTTATACAGCTTGATAAAGCATTTGCGCAGGCACGGCGGTTTATTGAAACGAGATGGGTGGCAGCCGCCAAGTTGGCCTGTTATGTGGCTTATGGCCCGCCACATGTATTTCAGCCACCTCGTTACGCTAACTTATAGCCCACAAATCTTCGTCTTTTTGATTCAGCGTTATCTCGGTCTGGAAGTTACGGCGCTGTTTGGCTTTTTGCTCAGGCTCTACGGGCAAGTTTGCCGCTATCTGCCGGCGACTATGTTGTTCAGCCTGGTCAGGCCCAAGCTGGTGGCCTCCTATGTAGGAGAAGGTGGTATGGTGGAATTGACACGCAATGCCAATCTTGTCGGAAAGCTGAGCCTGTTTGTTCTGATGCCCATCCTGGTATTCGCCTGGCTTGCAGGAGGCGAACTGTTAACCTTACTCAGCGGCGGCAAGTTTACGCAATCAGGTCATTATCTGGCAGGCTTGCTGATGGCGCTCATTCTCTACAGTCAGCGTCAGATACTGGAGACTGTGGCAGTAACCAGCGGTAAGAGTCACCTATGTCTGCGGGGGGCGGCTTTTGGAGTGCTGGTGTTGCCCTTGACTTATACGCTGCTGAAATCCGGTCTGGGCTTGTGGGGCCCTATCATCGCGATTGTTGTGAGCGAACTAATTTTCAACGGCACGGTTATTATCGCCTTGGTGCGCACCACTGCTTACAGACCCGATGTTATCGGAATTTATAAATTGGCGGCGGCAGCTTTAACGGGATTCTTGCTGGCACAACAAATTGCAATATCGCCACAAGGCTGGTTAGCATTAGCCATCATGGCTGCACTTGCCTGCTGTTTTTTTATGTTCGCATCTTATCTCCTCAAACCTTTTCGGATGGAAGAACGGGCAAGCCTGAACCACTTGCTCGGCCGTAAGATTTTTGTTTGGTAATTGATGAATTACCGGGCGCCAAGTTGACGCTGAGATTGCGTCACTTTTCTACAGATGTAGATGCGCAGCGAGCTTTCCCGAAAAATCGTCTTCCGATGGTAAGGTAAAATTGAAATTCCATTGGAGGGGAAGAGATGATAAAGATACCGAAGCAGGAACGCAAAGGGGTTCGCTCGGATTGATGTGCGGCGGTCGGAATTGGGCGGGATGAGATATTCGAGATACTGGATGTCAGGCGAAAGTAACTACCCGACCGTGGAAGCGTATCGGCAAGCCGGGCGCAGATGGCCGATGAGCCAGATGCTGGCTTAATCCAGTCCATCCATGACGAACTCAAGGGTGCATGCGTGGAATCCGAGGATGCTCAAGCAATCACAGGAACGAGGCATGGATGAGCCGCGAAGGTGAGCTCTGGGGATAATGCTTCGGCTGATAGTGGGTTGAATAATCTTAAGAACGAGAGGGTGCATTGCTATGAAACACGATGACCGCGGCAATCCTCGAGTATATGAGGGTATTCTACAATCAGGGCACTGGCGACACTCGACGCTTGGCTGTAAGTCGTTAATCCCGTTCCTTGGTGACAAGCTCGCTGCTCAGCAGAAGAAACAATGGATAGCGTAAACACACCTGTTGTTGGAAGACGAAAAACCGAGGCTGGTCAGAGGTTACTGCATTGCGGTACTCGTTATCCGGCATGGTGGGGTGGCCGATGGGAGCGTATCTCCTCTGGAAGATATTGGCTTAATAATTTATGCTATCTTGGGCGTAATGCTCTGGTAGATTATGTTACTACTGCTGTGTTGGTACAAATGAAAACCGGACCCACTCAATTAGCTCAGTGCTACATGATTATCCACGGATTATTGTGTGCATTAATGATGTGCTTAACACGCTGTCCGCTGTGGGAATTCGTGTGCAGCCGATCGATGGCTAGTAATATGAGTACAACATAGTGCCGGACATTTTAGAAGCTACTGCTTATCGGTAGACCACGGGGAAGTAAATATGAACGCTGGTAATATTTATAAGGATGGGACGTACTTGGAGAGCCATCCGACTTGGCATCAAGAGGATTCGGCATGGAAAGCAAAGCAGATATTAAAAATACTCAGGAAAAATAACATTGCTCCTTTGACATTAGGTGAAATAGGCTGTGGAGCCGGTGAAATATTGAATTGTCTATCACATGAATACAGTAACGAAGTAGTTTTCTCTGGATATGAAATTTCCCCTCAAGCTTTTGAGATATGCAAGAATAAGGAAAAGGAAAATCTTCACTTTTTTCTCGAAAATCTACTTGACTATGAAAATCCCGCGTTCGATGTATTAATGGCCATCGACGTATTTGAACACGTGGAGGATTATTTTGGATTTCTAAGGGAACTTAAAAAGAAAGCTGTATATAAAGTGTTTCATATTCCTCTGGATTTATCCGTTCAATCAGTTTTTCGCCTTTCCCCAATATTACGCTCAAGGTCATCAGTGGGTCACATCCACTATTTTATCAAGGAAACAGCCTTGGCAACCTTACGGGATACGGGATATGAAGTAGTGGATTACTGCTATACACACGGTTCGTTAGAGCTTTCCAATCGTGGATGGAAAGCCGATCTCCTGAAAATTCCTAGAAAGCTTTTCTTTCAACTTCATTCTGATCTGGCTGCAAGAGTGCTAGGTGGATTTTCGTTATTGGTTCTTGCTAGATAGAAAAGACACGGAGTTCTACAGCCCGACTTTGTGTAACTCAAGCGGAAAGCTAAATTCTAACGAAACGTAAGAGCTCCAGCATGTCATGTAAAGAGAAGCTTGCTGATGTTTTTTTTATCAGCCGGGTTAACTGCGTATAGTTTTAAGACAAATAGATGTTTTCAGAAAAAAGACTTTCCCTTGCCTTGCTCAGAAAGCGAGGCAAGGATACGCATTAACGGTAACTCGATAAATGTTTTGAGTTCAAGAGGAAGCTCATGAAACGCGTTTACAAATTCATTATGAGTATCTTCAGGCCGGCAAGAGCTAAGGATATAGCTGATCGGTTTGGTGTACTCTCAGATCCAGCGGCGCGAGTTCTTGACATCGGCGGCGGGGCATTCCCATGGTCCTACATAAAGCCATCAGCTAAAATCATTGTGATGAATCTGGATCTACCAGAGTCGATAATGAATTACCCAGGAATCGAATTTGTGGCAGGTGATGCCTTGCGCATGCCATTCAATCCAATGGCTTTTGATTTGGTATTTTCAAATTCCGTCATAGAGCACGTCGGAAATCATGCACAACAGCATCAGTTTGCTAGAGGGATGTTAAGCGCGGGCAAACAACTTTACTGCCAGACTCCAAACAAGTGGTTTCCGATAGAACCGCACATCCTGACCTTGTTTGTCCATTGGTTCCCATTCTCGGTAAAACGCAGGCTGGTACGTTATTTCAGCATATGGGGATTGGTAGAAAAGCCGAGCCAGAAGAGGATAGATGAGGTGCTGAAAGGGATCAATTTGCTGTCCGGAAATGAGTTTGCCGCACTTTTTCCTGGGTGTGTAATGCGGAAAGAGAAGGTTTTAGGGCTCACTAAATCATTTATAGTCGAGCGTATCTAAGTATTTATGCGCGTACCAAGGAGCCTAAACTGATGCTGACCCGATCAGGTTTTCGATCCCACGGCATGCGATGACGTATTCCCATGTTTAGCCTAACCTCGGTAAATCGCTAGCGCTATTTCAGGGCACATCAATCTTTCCTGCGCTGGAACGACGGTTTTCTCGGCTTATGCCGGGCGTTGAGTTTAGTGAGGTCAAATACAACCCCGGGATATAACTCTGAAAATCTGCAGCTGGAGTACGGCGAAAAAGCGAACACCTCGATTTTTTGACGTTTAGGTACCTGCCTGTTCATTTGCGTTTAGTTCCTTCTTTCTGGAAGCAGAACTGGGCACGAATGTGCAACCGAACTCGAATAATGGCACCGCCAAAAGATGTGCGCGGTCTAATTCGCCTGATGAGCCTTGCCAGCCACAAGCGTGACTGAAACAAGTGGGAATGCATTGCAGTCTTCCCATTCCGAGGCAAATACCGTTAGACTGATGATTTTGCATCTGGGTTTTCTTCGATTCTACTTTTGCAGATTTACAGATTGAAATGAAACTTGAATATAATGAATATATGTAAGATGAGTTTGCCCGCTTTCAAAGTTTCTCTGCAATCAAAATAAATATGCACGCTTTCGGGGCCACACGGGAAAGGTGGCTTGTTGAGTAGATTAGATTAAGGCGTCTGCCAGTTCTGATAGCGTTCTGATAATATCCACCAACATGCTAGCTGCCGTGCGGGATTATTTCACCTGTAAGCTTCGGTCTGGGAAAACACGCATTGCGCCGTGAAGGCTCCAAAATAAACCTCTAAGCCAATGGTCGAATATGTGATCAAGCTTGATATCCGCAGACACTGTTTTGTCCCGATCCATGGTCTGTTGGGAGGAGATTGGTTTCTAGCGCTCGGGGAGGTGGGGCGAACCGCAATGTTTAATATTGTGCTTGGCAATCGGTAAGGATTTAATTTATTTCATTGTAGTCGAAATATCCAGTGTTGCGGCTCCGGTTGATTTACCTCTATGACGTGACCGACCTGACGATTTTCAGACCTGCAAGCCCGGAGCATGAGTATCGCGATGAAACACAAGGGTGGTGTTAGTATTCTTATTAAGGCGTTCAATGAAGAAGCGCAGATTGCCAGTTGTTTGGCGGCCGCCGTGCGCGAGGCGCAATCTGTCGGTGGGGAAGTGATTCTCGTTGATTCGCTTTCGACTGATAGAACGGTCGAAATTGCGCGGTCTTATCCCGTCCGTATCGTGCAATTTTCTTTCTTGGAAGATCGAGGTTGTGGCGCAGCAGTTCAGCTTGGCTATCAATTCTCAAAGGGCGAGTATATCTATGTTCTTGACGGCGACATGGAATTGCAGACTGGTTTTATCGCCAAGGCTCTGGCCGTGCTAAACACCGAACCGGATGTCGCGGGGATTGGCGGTAAGCTCCTCGATACACACATCCGGAACGCTATGGACTTGAAGCGGGCAGAGACGGTTGGGAGCGTGAACAGCCGAGCAGAAGTCGATGCATTGGGTGGCGGCGCTCTCTACCGGCGTGATGCAATTGAATCTGTAGGTTATCTTGCTCATCGCTGGCTTCCGGCCTTTGAGGAGGCTGAGTTAGGATTTCGCTTGCGTGCCGCGGGTTGGCGCCTGCTTCGCTTGCCCGACGTGGCGGTGTTGCACACTGGTCATGCGGAATCAAGTTGGGGCATGCTGCGCCGGCTTTGGATGAATCGTCGTGCTCACGCCAGCGGTATGTTTCTGCGTGCTGCTCTCGGTAAAGCATGGTGGTGGCGGGTTGTGCGATACCAATGGTCCGTAGTTCTCACATCCGGAATACATCTCATGGTCTTGGGAATGGCGATTTTACTTGGCACTAACCTGCTTGATACGGTTGGAAAATGGCTGGCGCTGGAACTGGGGGTATGGACATTTCTGTGGCTTGTGCTCTGTATTAAAAAACGCAACCTGTCATTAGCATGTTTCTCTCTTATCAATTGGAACGTTGTGACCATGGCGGCGCTGCTTGGCGCGAGCCGGGCTCTGGCTGATCCAAGCGTACCAATCTCAGCGCGTGAGATCACTTAACTGCCGAGCCTGATGTTTATATTTCATTCAGTAGACCCGAGCCGGCTATATGCATTTGATATTCAAGAGCAGGTCTTAAAAACATGAAGGGTTCAAGCGCTCATCGGGGGTTGGTGATGATTGGGACTCACCCTGAGGCGAAAGGGGGAATCGCGACTGTTGTTGCAAAATATCGCCAGTTTGGATTATTTGAAAAATGGCGGGTAACGTATATTTGCACTCATGCGGAGGTCTCTACCTATAGAAAATTTATGATAGCTCTTTCCGCATATTGGCAAATGATCCAACTGCTCGTTATGGGCCGTGTCGGCTTGGTCCACATTCATGCCGCATCCAGAGTAAGCGTCTGGAGGAAATCCACTTTTGCCTTCACTGCCTTCCTCTTCCGTGTCCCTTACGTGTTGCATATGCACGGGGCTGAGTTCGAAGAGTTTGTCCGTGGAGAATGTGGCCCTTTAAGGCGTGGAATCGTCCGTGCTCTTTTGAGAAACGCGGCTACTGTAATAGCTTTGTCGGAGAGTTGGGCGCTTAAGTTGCGCGAAATGGCTCCGGGAGCGCACGTGGAAGTCGTTTACAACTCCGTATCATTGCCCCCCAAGCCAAAAACCTTCGTGCACAACGACGTCAAGAATGGGATTCTTTTTCTCGGGCAGATCGGTATGCGCAAGGGAGCTTTCGACCTGATCCGAGCCTTCGCTGTTGTAAGTGGGGGTGTGAAATTGGCGCTCGGGGGTGATGGCGATGTCAAAAAGGCAAGCGAGCTCGCGCGACGGTTGGGTATTTCGGAGAGAATACAAATGCTGGGATGGGTAACGGGTGAAAATAAAGAGGCGGTATTATCGAGGGCGTCTATATTCGTATTGCCCTCATATAACGAGGGCTTACCCATGTCAGTGCTGGAAGCGATGGCATGGGGGTTGCCAGTGATTACCACCCCGGTAGGCGGTATTCCCGAGGTGGTGCGGCAGGGTGAAGAGGGAGTTATCGTACAGCCCGGTGATATCGACGGACTGACAGCGGCACTGCGCCAGTTACTCGATGATGAACCACTCCGACAGCGCTTGGGCGCTAACGGGAGAAGACGCATCCAACATCTATTCTCTGATGAGGTGGTGTTCCCGCAGCTCGAGGCGATATGGGCGCGCTTCGGTTTGCTCCCTTATGTGAGCAAAACCAAGATTGAGGCCCAGGAAAGTACAAAACGCCAGGTCGATGCTTGATAGAATGGGATCAACTTCAAAGGTATAGCATTTGTCGCTGATGGCGCCGCTGAACGGCCGGTAATCTGTTTTTAATCCCTTTAGATCGCCTGTACCACTGACATGTTGATCGGGCGAGGAGAGTTACCGATGTTAGGTCACGGAGGTTTTTTTCTTATTGATTTAATGCGTAGAACCAGCACGTTAGGTTTACTTCGCCAACTAGAAATCATCCAGTTTGAGTCACCCGCCGCCATCCAGCAACGGCAGAAGCAATCGCAAATGAACTATTTCGATGCGCTTCGGAGTTCCATTCCGCTCTATGCCGGCTACCATTCTTTTGAACAATTACCGGTGATCGATAAGAGCTTCGCGAATCAACACCGCGAGGGTCTCATGAATTCAAATTACAACGGTAAACGTGTGCGCAAGAAGACTGGGGGTTCCACGGGAGAGCCGTTTGTTTATTTTACTGGGGCGCTATCTCAATCTTATCTTTGGGCCGGGATACTTTTAAGCTGGCGCGTGACTGGTTATCGGTTGGGCGAGCCGGTAGCTTTCCTCGCTGGGTCATCTCTATTTAGCAGTGGCTTCAAAGAGATGGTTTATTACAAGCTAATGAACATAAGTCTATTCTCTGCCTTTGATCTGTCGCAGGCGCGGATGCGAGGCTATGCGGACGCGATGGCCTCGGGTGGTTTCCGGCTACTCTATGGTTATGCATCGGCAATTTACCAACTCGCCCAGTACATTCTCGCATCTCCCAAACGCCCGCGCTTTAACTTGCGCGGCGTAGTATGTACGGCGGAAATGCTGACACCCACGATGCGCGAGATAATCGAAACAGCTTTTGGCGCACCTTGCTTGAACCAATATGGATGTAACGATGGGGGAGTTTCAGCTTATGAATGTGAGCGCAAGCAGGGCCTTCATCTTATTACCACCCGCAGCTATCCGGAAGTACTTGAATCCGGGAAGCTTATTTCCACTGATCTTTCCAATCAGACTTTTTTCCTGCCACGCTATGATACCGGTGATCTAGTGGTGATGGATGATAATCCTTGTCCCTGTGGTCGGGGTTTTCCGCTGATCCGCGAGGTGATCGGACGGAATGATGATCTGGTTTCCGATCAGGAAGGAAATACGGTGCATTTTATGTTTTTTGCTTATATGTTTCGAGAGGACAGTCGAATCTCAGCCTTCCAGGTATTATATGATGAGCGAAGGCTTGTGATTAATCTGCACTGTTACAAGACCGAAAATGAATGGTCGAGCTATTTGAAGCGAACGCGGGAAGCCCTCAAGTTCGAGCATATCGATTTTCTGGAAAATCATTCCTTCGTATTGCCGGCAAGTGGTAAGCACAGGTTTGTGATGCGTGTGGATGATGTAGACGTGGCGCTAGCCCATTGCGGAGCGTAAGCATTTTAAAAAGCCCCTAGTGAACAATCCTCCAGATGGCGCGCCAACGTGATGTCGCGTTGATATACGCTGTGTTCATCTCCCGTCGACTTGATAACGCGCTTTGCTGGTATGGATTATTACGTTGCTCACAGTAAGCCGCGAGTTCAGGTGGGGCCTCATCATATCGATGAGTTCTAAAGCAAGGTTTCTAAGCGAAGAGAGCCGGGAAATCGAACAAGATTAACTTCAATGAGCAGGCCCGAGACAGCAATGTGCCTTGTACGCTTGTATCACCAGGGCGTTTTGTAGGAAATTTTGATTCTCTTATTTCTCTTATATGGAAGTGGTCATGATTCGATCAATAATTATTTTTATCAGCTTCATCTTTGCGCTTTCCAGTAATTATACTTATGCCGAGATCGTTTTCGACGGAAGATTCAGTGAGGGCGATTTCTCGAGGTATGGGGTACTGGAGGCGAACGGTAATGTCGTTAGCGGTGCATCGACGGCGAACGGTATTCAAGCCCGTCTCGAAAGAGTTTACGATCCTGCAGGATCTGCAAATTCCGTGATGCGCGCGACTTATATCTCTGGCGATATTGCGACTAATTCAGGTTACCGCTCCGAAGCAAGTGCTTTCAAAGACCCTATCGGCTCGGAACGTTGGTATTCCTGGGGTTATTATCTTCCTGATACCTGGAAATACGTCAAGGTCGATAGTGCCATTGCGCAAATTCACGATACGCCCGATAAGAATGAGAGCGGTTTTCGAAACCCGACTCTCGGGCTTATCATTCAAGATAATAAAGTGAAGCTGATCAATGCATTCGACCACGACGCTATCACATCGCCATCCGGCATCAAGTCCACAGTGGGGGTCGATTTTGAACGACGGGAGCTGACTTCATGGGAACTCGAAACGGAAAAGTGGACTTATCTGGATCTCCATGTGAAGTGGGCAGCGGACGATACCGGTTCTCTTGAATTCTGGAAGGATGGGGTACTGCTTTTTCAAGAGCATAATCACATCAATACTTTTAATGACAAAGCGGGGGTCTGGTTCAAGAACGGTATATACAGCTGGACACCAGGTACAGAATCAATTTCGGCCTATTCGACGGGAGTTCTCATCGGAGATGGGAAAGAAACGTTTCAGTCCATGTCCATGTCGGTTGTTCCCGAGCCGAGCAGCTATATGATGATGATGGCAGGACTCCTAAGTATCGGGTTCTTTGCCTCCAGGCGGCGCTTTTCACCCAAGTTTGCCGGGACTAATACGTGAAAAATCTTCATCTGGTTGCAGGTGCGCGCCCGAATTTTATGAAAATTGCGCCTATCGTGCGTGCGCTGCGAGCCCATGGCGGGCTGGCGTACAAGATTATCCATACCGGTCAGCATTATGATCGCGAGATGAATGAAGTTTTTTTTGAGGAATTGGGCATTCCTCAACCAGATATCTTCATGGCGGGGGGCGGAGGTAGTCATGCGCAGCAGACGGGCAAGATTATGCTGGCTTTTGAGGAGCTCTGCAACACAGAGCGGCCTGATGCGGTGCTGGTGGTCGGCGATGTAAATTCGACGTTGGCCTGCTCTATTGTAGCCAAGAAGCTGAGCATTCCCGTTGCGCACGTAGAAGCCGGATTGCGTAGTGGCGATATGACCATGCCGGAAGAGATCAATCGCGTGGTTACCGACAGTATCGCGGACTGGTTTTTTGTGACTGAGCCAAGCGGCATTGCGCACTTGAAGCGCGAGGGGAGGGCGGACGCGTCAGTTCATTACGTCGGGCACGTGATGGTTGATAATTTATTGTACCAGGCGGAAAAGCTGGCTTGCTCCGATACTTCGAGTTTTGAAACAAGTGATTTCAAGACGGCGTGTGCGGGCAATGATACACCGTATGGAGTAGTCACTCTACATCGGCCGAGCAATGTTGATAACGCCGAGACATTGGCTCGCATCGTTGGAGCGTTGCGCGAGATAGCAACCGAGCTACCGCTGGCTTTTCCTGTACATCCCCGTACCAGGGGGGCTCTTGAAAAATTTGACATCGACCTTGGGCCGAATATCACTTTGGTGGGACCGCAACCCTACATGAGCTTTCTTCATTTATGGAAAGATGCCGCTGTGGTGTTGACTGACAGCGGCGGCCTCCAGGAAGAAACCACTGCGCTTGGCGTACCATGCATTACTATCCGCGAAAACACCGAGCGTCCGGTAACGGTGGATGAAGGTTCCAATGTGGTGGTGGGTACGGATCCCGTACGGATTGTCGGCGAGGTACGGAAGGTGCTTCGCGGCGAAGGCAAGCAGGGCCGTCGGCCACATCTGTGGGATGGTAGAGCTGCTCAGCGGATTGTCGAAGTGCTCGCGAGGGAGTTGTCATGAGATCTCGCATTGAGATGATGGGCTGTCAAATCGATAATCTATCAATGGAAGAGACGTTGCAGACCATCGAAACATTCATTCAGACCGGGCGACCTCACCAGCATGTTGTTATCAATGTCGATAAGCTCGTCAAGGCCAGCCGCGACGATAAATTGCGACGTATTATCAATGATTGCCAATTGATTAATGTGGATGGGATGCCGGTCGTGTGGGCATCCCGCCTGCTGGGCAAGCCACTGAAAGAACGCGTAGCCGGGGTAGATCTGTTCGAGTCGCTGATGCGGCGTTCAGCCGAGAAAGGTTGGCGCGTATACTTGCTTGGTGCTCGGCAAGAGGTGGTTTCCGCTGTGAAGCAAGTTTACACGGGCAAGTATCCCGGCTTGACCATTGCTGGCTACCGCAATGGCTATTGGAAGCCAGAGGAAGAGGCAGAGGTTGTGGAGCGCATTAAAGCCACGCAGGCGGACATATTATTCGTTGCGATCAGTTCGCCAAAAAAAGAACATTTTCTTGGGCGTTACCAGGCAGAGATGAAAATTCCTTTTGCCATGGGCGTGGGCGGCAGTTTTGATGTTGTGGTGGGCAAGGTCAAGCGCGCCCCAGTTTGGATGCAGAAGTCTGGACTTGAGTGGTTTTACCGGTTCTTGCAGGAGCCTCGCCGCATGTTCAAACGCTATTTCATAGATGATATGTTTTTTCTCTGGCTGCTGCTAAAAGAACTGGTTCGTCGTTAGCATACTTCAGCCTCAGGGTTGAGGCCTTAAAAAAATTGTTTCGAACTATTGTAATTTTTAATTGAGAGCGATGATTCTTGTCACCGGCGGAGCAGGTTATATCGGGTCGCATACATGCGTAGAATTGCTGAGCGCAGGCTTCGATGTCACGGTATTCGACAATTTCTGCAACAGCCATCCCGAGGCATTAGCCCGGGTGGAACGCATTGCCGGCAAAAAACTTCGCATTGTGCGAGGCGACAGCCGGGATCGTGCCGCACTGGTTGCGGCATTGCGTGAGAGCAGCGCCAACGCGGTTATCCATTTCGCCGGCCTCAAGGCAGTGGGGGAATCTGTTAAACAGCCGTTGGATTATTACGATAATAACGTCGTCGGTACTCTTCGATTGCTGGAGGCAATGAGTGAGTGCAATGTAAAAACGCTGGTATTCAGTTCTTCTGCCACGGTTTATGGCGACCCCAAGTGGCTTCCGTTAACCGAAGACCATCCTCTTTCTGCCACAAATCCTTACGGGCGCAGTAAGCTGATGGTCGAGGACATTTTACGCGATCTATACCGCAGTGATTCTTCCTGGCGCTGCGGTATCCTGCGTTATTTCAACCCGGTGGGCGCCCATCCTAGCGGCCTGATTGGGGAGGATCCGCAGGGCATCCCCGATAATCTGATGCCTTTCGTAGCCCAGGTAGCGATAGGGCGGCGAGAATTTCTCAATGTTTGGGGCAATGATTATCCAACGCCGGATGGCACTGGCGTACGCGATTACATTCATGTGGTGGATTTGGCGCTAGGGCACCTTAAGGCATTGAAAGTGCTGGAAACTGCTGCGGCCCCGAATTCTCCAGACGTGCAAACGCAGTCGGGATGCCTGACCGTAAATCTCGGGACGGGTGTAGGCTATAGCGTACTGGATATGGTTCGGGCTTTTGAGCAGGCGAGCGGTCGGCCAGTGCCATACAAGATTGGTCCCCGCCGCCCTGGCGACATCGCCTCCTGCTACGCCGATCCCAGATTGGCATTTGATCTGCTGGATTGGAGGGCTGAGCGTGGGTTGGAAGAAATGTGCGCTGACAGTTGGCGCTGGCAGAGCACCAACCCTGAGGGTTTTGGAGCCTGAAGTTGGCGAGATGAAGAAAGGCTCCCGTTTTATTAACCCGGTGGTCAGCAATCAAAGCCGCATACCAGTGGCTTTATCAAGGTCAAGAAATAGATTTTAAACGGATGGGAGTTACCGCCCTTATGGAAGGTTGATGCAGCCATTGATTCCTGTTGTGCTCTCTGGGGGCTCCGGCACGCGCCTCTGGCCGCTCTCACGCGAGAAGTACCCTAAGCAGCTTTTGCCTCTTATTGGGGAAGATTCGCTGTTCCAGTCTACTGTAAGACGCATGGAGGGCCTCGCCGGCGTTGAACTCGGACCGCCGCTGATCGTTTGCAACGAGGAATACCGTTTCGTAATTGCGGAACAACTGCGCCTGATGGAAACCCAAGGCACGATCCTGCTTGAACCTGTCGGACGTAATACCGCGCCCGCCCTGACTCTGGCTGCCCTGGCTGCAATGCGTGGCGGAGACGACCCAGTTCTGCTGGTCATGCCTGCCGATCATTTGATTTTGGATATTGCGAGTTTTCAGGCGGCGGTACGCAAAGGCATGACGCTTGCCAACGAAGGCATGGTAGTGACTTTCGGAATCAAGCCGGACTCACCCGAGACGGGTTACGGCTACATTCAATCTGGTGAGCCTCTCGGAAAGGAGGGAGCCAGCCGGATAGCCCGTTTTGTGGAGAAGCCGTCTCTCGAGACGGCGCAAGCTTATCTTGATGCGAGCTCTTACTTCTGGAATAGTGGTTTATTCATGCTGCGCGCTTCCGTATGGGTTGGGGCTATTGGTTGCTGTCGAGCAGATATCCTGGAGGCATGCCGTGCAGCTTGGGATCAAGGTGCAATTGATGGCGATTTTCTACGCGTCAGTAAAGAAGCATTCATGCGATGTCCGAGCGACTCGATCGATTACGCAGTTATGGAGCGCGTTGCTGCCGGCAATAACTCATTGCCGATAGGTGCGGTGATTCCGCTGTCCGCCGGTTGGTCGGATGTTGGTGCATGGGACTCCTTGTGGCAGGTATTGCCCAAGGATCATCTAGGCAATGTGTCGCAAGGAGATGTGTTGCTGGATGATTGCCATAACCTGCTGGTCATGGCGGAGCACCGTTTGGTAGCATGCGTAGGGGTAGAGGATATGGTGGTGGTAGAGACGGCGGACGCCGTCCTAGTGGCGCATATGAACAAGACACAACATGTCAAGAAAATTGTTGATAGCTTAAAGCGTAAGGGTCGGCCCGAGGGCGAGTTGCATCGCAAAGTATTTCGCCCCTGGGGTTGGTACGATGCTGTCGATGCCGGGGAACGTTTTCAGGTAAAACGCATTGTTGTCAAACCCGGGGCCGCCCTATCGCTGCAGATGCATCATCACCGTGCGGAACACTGGATCGTGGTATGCGGAACGGCACAGGTGACGCGGGGCGATACAAGCTATCTTGTGTCGGAAAATGAATCGACTTTTATTCCGTTAGGCACGCGCCACCGATTGGAAAACCCAGGCTGCGTGCCCCTTGAGATGATCGAGGTCCAATCGGGCTCATATTTGGGCGAAGATGACATCGTGCGGTTTGAGGACGTTTATGGTAGAGGAGAAGGCTGACTCACGCTTTTTATCTAGTCCAAACGGCCTATTGACCGTTCCCCTCCGTAGGGTAAGCTGTCAGCGTCGAGTTTCAAACGTTAATTTTGAACTCGGTGGAGTGTTTTAAGAAACCCATTCTGTTGCGTTTCGTGACCAACTTATATCAACAGAGCGGGTTTATCTGGAACAGATGCCTGAAATACACTTATAGGAGATAAAAAATGAATAAGTTTTCCTTGAAACAGATTGCGGCTGTCGCCGTACTGGCCGGTGCCAGCGTCGGAGCCAACGCCACAACTACCAGTCTTGGGACCATATCCAGTAGCACGCCCACTACCTTCACCGGGGTTATACAAGGAGCCGGGATCGGAATTAATGATATCTTTACCTTCAATTTCGAGCAACCTAACCTGGGTTCTGGATACGATGTCGTCAACATTCCACTAACCTTTTCGAATGGAAATTTCAACACAGCCCTCGCCACAATGACGTTGGTTTCAAATGATAACGGAATTGTAGGGGATTTTGACGATCATATCCTGCAGTCGACCGTGCTTCCTTCGCCGGGAAATAGCAGTGACAACCTAGGTTTGAGATGGGACCAGCCGATCACGGGCCCCGCATATATCAATATCACTGGGGTAACAAATGGCAGCCAGGGCGGTATCTATGCTGGCGCGATAGCAGCGGCAGTAGTTCCGGAACCTGAGACTTATGCCATGCTTCTCGCCGGTCTCGGACTGATGGGTGCGGTTGTCCGCCGCCGGAGCCGCAAAACTTCCTAAGTGAATTCGCGCCGGTTTCGGCTCTTTAAAGATAGTGAGCCCTTTAGGGGTCACTATCTTTACCTTATCTTTCCCCTTCCCCTTCCCCTTCCCCTTTCCACTCCTGACAGGCGTCCCTTACATGATTGCCAAGTGATCAATGAGGTGCCTGCTCTTTGCCGAATCTAAGCTTAAACTAACGGACGGATTGTCGATGGATTGGCAGGACGTCCAGTCGAGATTGCGCATTTGATTTGATCGTTTTTGAGCCTATCCGCCGTGGCTCATTCAACACACTATATAATAACCGTGAGAATTACGAGTAGTTCGCAGTGAGCGTTTGTCGTTCATTGCCATCACTGAACTTTGTCTAGGCATTCATTTTCTTTCGCAGGAACTGAGACGGATTGGGAGACGTTTGATAATCCCCGAAAGTTTCGGCCAATGTTCTGGTAGGCGCGATTGGACTCGAACCAACGACCCCCACCATGTCAAGGTGGTGCTCTAACCAGCTGAGCTACGCGCCTGGAAAACTGAATTTTATATGAAACAGAACAGGGGTTCAAATTATAATAATCGAACTCTGGCAAAATTTTGGCAAAAAGGTTGGCAAGGAGGAGAATTCCTTTCAATGTCGACCATAAAGTCGCTACAGGAACTCATGGGAATCCATGGAAAAAATCCGGTTATCCAAGCTCATGTCTCAACAAGGACTATGTTCTCGCAGGGAAGCGGATAATTACATCGAACGCGGATGGGTATATGTCGATGATGAACCTGTCGTTGAATTGGGTACAAAGATTTATCCCCTGCAGAAAATAAGACTGCATAACATGGCTGCTGCCCAGCAGTCAGGTCAAGTTACAATACTACTGAACAAGCCTGTCGGCTATGTATCGGGGCAACCGGAACCGGGGTATGCGCCAGCGATCAGCCTGGTCAACGAGGGGTCTCGTTCTCAGGGCGACCAAACACCAAAACGCTTCAGTCCGATGCATTTGAAAGGCCTGGCTCCTGCGGGGCGGCTGGATATAGATTCATGCGGCTTGCTGGTGCTCACGCAGGACGGCCGCATCGCCAAGCAGTTGATCGGCGCCGAGTCGGGGATTGAGAAGGAATACCTGGTGCGCATCGAGGGAACCTTGTCGAAATCCGCGTTGGCTCTGCTGAACCATGGCTTGAGCCTGGATGGCCAGGCATTAAAGCGCGCCGAAGTGATCCGGCAAAATCAGGACCAGTTACGCTTTATTTTACGCGAAGGCAAGAAACGTCAAATCCGTAGAATGTGCGAGTTGGTCGGGTTGAAAGTGACCGGGTTAAAGCGTGTGCGCATCGGTCGAGTGAAATTGGGTGAATTGCCGGTAGGAAAATGGCGTTTTTTGCGGCATGGCGAGGAGTTTTGACCCAGCATTTCCGCTAGATGCCACCACGCGGTCACCCTCTTAAATCTGAAGGATAATAATGATTTTAGTAACAGGCGGCGCCGGGTTCATTGGCGCGAATTTTGTCTTGGATTGGCTGGCACAGTCCGATGAGGCGGTAATCAACCTCGACATACTCAGCTACGCGGGTAATCTGGAGAACCTCTCAGCACTGGCAGAAGATGAGCGGCACCTTTTTGTAAAAGGCGACATTGGTGACTCTACCCTCGTTACTGATCTGCTCCAGCGCTACCGACCCCGCGCCATCGTCAATTTTGCCGCGGAAAGCCATGTCGACCGTTCCATCCATGGTCCGGAAGACTTTATACAGACGAATATCGTCGGTACCTTTCGTCTTTTGGAAGCCGGACGCGGTTACTGGAATGGCCTGGATGGAAATGCCAAGCGGGATTTCCGCTTCCTCCAGGTTTCCACCGACGAAGTTTATGGTTCCCTCGCCAAGGACGCACCGGCCTTCAATGAAGCGCACCGTTACGAGCCGAATAGTCCATACTCGGCGAGCAAAGCCGCCAGCGATCATTTGGTGCGCGCCTATCATCATACCTACGGTCTGCCTGTCCTCACCACCAATTGCTCCAACAACTATGGTCCTTATCAGTTCCCGGAAAAACTTATTCCGTTGATCATCGTCAACGCGCTTGCGAATAAACCCTTGCCCGTGTACGGAGACGGCCAGCAAATTCGCGATTGGCTATATGTAAAAGACCATTGCAGTGCCATCCGCCGTGTACTGGAAGCAGGGGTTCCCGGGCAGATTTACAATATAGGCGGCTGGAACGAGAAACCTAATATTGATATCGTCCATACAATCTGTGCATTGCTGGATACGCTACAACCCCGAGCAAACGAGCCCTACCGCAATCTGATCAATTTCGTCACCGATCGTCCCGGCCATGACCGCCGCTATGCAATCGATGCGAGTAAAATCGAACTCGAACTGGGCTGGAAGCCTGTTGAGACTTTTGAAACAGGCATACACAAAGCCGTGCAATGGTACCTGGACAATCCGTCCTGGGTTGCCAATGTTCAGTCCGGTACCTACCGGACCTGGGTTGAGAAGAATTACAACAGGCGCGACTGATGAAAATTTTGCTGTTCGGTAAAAATGGGCAGGTGGGGTGGGAGCTACAGCGCAGCCTCGCACCGTTGGGAGAATTGATAGCGGTCGATTTTGACAGCCGGGATTTCTGCGGCGATTTCACACGTCTCGATGGCATTGCGCAAACTGTTCGAATGGTTTCACCCGATGTGATAGTGAATGCGGCTGCTCATACCGCCGTGGACAAAGCTGAAGACGAGCCGGAGCGAGTTCATGTTATTAACGCCCTTGCTCCCGCTACGCTTGCCAAGGAAGCAGGCAAGCTCGATGCCTGGCTGGTCCATTACTCTACTGATTATGTTTTTGACGGCAGTGGAAGCAAACCGCGGGTGGAAACCGACCCTACCGGACCTTTGAATGTATACGGTCAGACAAAACTGGAAGCCGAAAACGCAATTTTAGAGTCAGGCTGCCACCATTTAATCTTCCGTACCAGTTGGGTTTTTGCCGCGCTGGGCGGTAACTTTGCAAAAACAATGTTGCGTCTGGCGCAGGAGCGTGACGGTCTCACTATTATCGACGACCAGATCGGTGCACCAACCGGCGCCGATCTGTTGGCCGACGTTACTGCCCATGCCCTGCGGGCAGCCGTAAAGCGGCCGAACGTATCCGGTCTTTATCATCTGGTCGCGGCGGGCGAAACCTCCTGGTATGGTTATGCCCGGTTTGTTTTAAACTGCGCTCGCGAAAGTGGGCTCAGGCTCAAGGTGGCGCCCGAAAATATTCTCCCCGTTCCCACCAGTGCATTTCCTTCACCCGCCACACGGCCGAAAAATTCGCGCCTGGATACCGAAAAACTGCAAAGCACCTTCGATCTGAGCTTGCCGTCATGGCAAACGGGTGTAGCGCGCATGCTCACTGAAACCCTTGAGAAGAATCAATGACCCAGCGTAAAGGCATTATCCTCGCCGGCGGATCCGGCACCCGGCTCTACCCCGTCACGAAGGCGGTTTCAAAGCAACTCTTGCCTATTTACGACAAACCGATGATCTATTACCCGTTAAGCACCCTCATGCTGGCGGGTATTCGCGATATCCTCATTATCTCCACGCCGCAAGACACCCCGCGTTTTGAACAGCTTCTGGGTGATGGGAGCGATTGGGGGCTGAACTTGCAATACGCGGTGCAATCCAGCCCGGATGGGTTGGCTCATGCCTTTACCATTGGTAAAGATTTTATCGGGCATAATCCCAGCGCCCTGGTGCTCGGCGATAACATTTTTTATGGACACGATTTGCACCTGCGACTCCAGCGCGCCATGGCAAAGCAGGAAGGAGCGACCATATTCGCCTATCACGTACAAGACCCCGAGCGATACGGCGTGGTTACTTTTGATAGTCATAATCAGGTTTCGTCACTGGAGGAAAAACCAATCCGACCCAAGAGCAACTATGCTGTGACAGGCTTGTATTTCTACGATAATCAGGTTGTCGATATTGCGAGCAGGCTCAAGCCTTCCGCTCGGGGCGAGCTTGAAATCACCGATGTAAACCGAAGCTACCTGGAGCATGGTCAGCTCAGCGTCGAAATCATGGGTCGTGGTTATGCGTGGCTGGACACAGGTACTCACGAAAGCTTGATTGAAGCCAGCAATTTTATCGAAACCATTGAACACCGTCAGGGTCTCAAGGTAGCGTGTCCGGAAGAGATCGCTTATCGTCAAGGTTTTATAGATGCCACACAGCTTGAGAAGTTGGCGAAACCCTTGGCAAAAAATGGCTACGGCCAGTATTTATTGCGGCTATTGAGTGAACGGGTGGTCATGTGAAGGTAATTTCCACCACCATTCCGGACGTGCTGATAATCGAACCGAGAGTCTTTGGTGACAGCCGGGGATTCTTCTTTGAAAGCTTCAATCAGAAAAATTTCAACCAGGCTACCGGGCTTGGCGTAAACTTCGTGCAGGACAATCATAGTCGCTCAACCAAAGGTGTATTGCGCGGCTTGCATTACCAGATCCGCCAGCCCCAAGGCAAGCTGGTGCGTGTGGTACGCGGTGCGGTTTTTGATGTGGCAGTCGATATCCGCAGGTCATCTCCAACCTTTGGTCAATGGGTCGGGGTGGAGTTAACCGAAGACAATTACCGTCAAGTGTGGGTGCCACCCGGCTTTGCCCATGGTTTTTATGTACTAAGCGAAAGTGCCGATTTTTTGTATAAAACGACTGATTACTACATTCCCGACTTTGAGCGCAGCGTTGTCTGGAATGACCCACAAATCGCGATTTCATGGCCAATCGAAGCAGGTGCGCAACCCATTATTTCAGCGAAAGACGCAATTGCGCCAGCACTGGCTGATGCCGAAGTATTTTGATATGTCCCTCAGCCTGCACTCTTATAGCGTCCCAAGGCCGAGGAACCCTTTGGGTTGTGTATCGACATATGGATGATTTCATCAGGTAGTAAATTCTGAAATGCCGGCAACCCTGATTCAATCACAAAACGAACGATTCGATGAGTATCCAGGAATGATAGAAACGACAACTGGCCAGGAATTTCCGTTACGGGAGGCGCACAGTCTCGTCCGCGATCTCATGACCCCTAATCCCTGGATTTACTGGGCCGATTTTCTCTTCCATATCTCGCTGGGTTGGGGCGCTTTTTTGACTGTCCTGTCCCTGCCGCTGTTTTCCGCCTGGCAACTTCCACTTTTTATTGTCGCTACGCTTGCGTTTTATCGTGCAGCTATTTTCATTCACGAACTGGCCCACCTGAAAACGGGAACATTCGGGCTATTCCGCCTGGTGTGGAACGTTACTTGCGGCATACCATTGCTGATTCCCTCTTTTACCTATGATGGCGTTCACAACGATCATCACAAGCGTGACGTCTATGGCACCGACAAGGATGGGGAATACGTCCCTTTCGCCACCTTGAGACCGATGATCATGGTTGGCTATGTAATGCTCTCATTTATTTTGCCGCTCTTTTTTATCATCCGTTTTTTGATTCTTACACCGTTATCGTATTTCATCCCCCCTTTGCGTAAACTGGTCTGGGAACGCGCCTCTTCTCTCACCATCGATATGAATTATAAGCGCGAGGAGAATGCGATTCGCAGCGACAAGAACTGGAAACTCCAGGAGTTTGCCGCTTTCGTATTCATAACAGCGGTCGTTACCTGCATTGCGCTGGGCGTGCTGACCTATCACTTTCTGGTCTTTTGGTATGTCATCGCAATGTTCATCTTTTTTATAAATTCCTTGCGTACGCTAAGCGCACATGCTTATCGCAATCCTGGTGATCAACCCATGGAATTCCACGAGCAATATCTCGACTCGATAAATGTTCCAGGCAACCTGTTCATTACCGCTCTATGGGCTCCGGTTGGCTTGCGCTATCATGCGACCCACCATCTTTTCATGAGCTTGCCCTACCACAATTTGGGCGAGGCGCAACGACGTTTGGTAAATGGGTTGAGCGATAACACAGTTTATCTGAAGACGATACGAACCAGCATGTGGGACGCGTTGCAGCGTATATGGGGTGAAGCGTCTACCTATACCTATAGACGGCAAGCTGACGCGGCCAATTCTGATACGACCTTTGAGGATACCGTACGCAGACAAAGAAATGCCTGATAAAGAACAACTGGGCTGCTGTTGCGCCACCGACAAAAAAATCTGAAACTCCAATAAACACGTCAGGCAATGGGCGTTATCATGCCTAAACGTACAAGGCCGACAGGAAGCGAGCCACTAAAAAACGAATGCATCAGCTCGAAGCAAGCTGACCATTCCCGTGCCCGGCAGATTTGCGAAAGCGGCGGCGTATCAAGTAATAGTTCCCCTGACCCGGTAACAATCTTCGCCCTCTTGTTTATTCTTGCCGAGGCCGTGTCATGTTTGTTGCGTTTTCGATCCCTGCCTCCAGGCAATCCGCGAAGCACTTACGGCCCGGGCTGGCGCGTTGCTCAGGCTGTTCCTCCTGAAATTGATTTGCTGCTGGGTTTTCCCACGTTTTTTCTCTGAGTCACCACCTGTCGGCATGATATGCTGAAATAGGTCATGTGGAAATTGCACTTTAGTACAATGTTATTCAAGGAGATACTGCCGGATGATAGGGAGTTGGAGTACGGTACGGCAGGTCGCTTTGCCGATATGAATGATAAACGGAGTGGGAGATAACTGATGAGCCTGGTGGCTGTAGTTGGATTGGGGTATGTAGGGTTACCCCTGGCAGTTGAATTTGGAAAAAAGCGGCGAACCATAGGATATGATCTTTCCAGCAGCAAAGTCGACAGTTACAAGCGCGGCATCGATCCGACCGGCGAAGTTTCCTTTGAAAATCTGCAAGCGGCATGTCACCTGTCTGTTACCACCGATTCGGCTGAGCTGTCCGAGGCTGATTATATTGTTGTCGCAGTTCCCACCCCGGTAGACCTTGCTCATCAGCCGGATTTTTCGTCGCTCATCGGCGCCAGCGGGGTCGTCGGAAAACATATGAAGCGGGGGGCCGTCGTTATTTACGAATCTACGGTTTACCCAGGCGCAACAGAAGAAATCTGCGTTCCGGTTCTCGAAAAGCATTCTGGTATGAAATGGAAGGATGAATTTCACGTCGGTTTCTCTCCCGAACGTATTAACCCTGGTGATAAGCAGCATACGCTTACCAGCATCTTGAAGGTTGTGTCGGGAGACGACCGGGATACGTTGGAGAAAATAGCCGTGCTTTACGAAAGCATCATTACCGCTGGCGTATACCGTGCATCCAGTATCAAGGTGGCTGAAGCCGCTAAAGTAATCGAGAACACGCAGCGTGACTTGAATATCGCATTGATGAACGAGCTAGCCATCATTTTCGATAAGCTGGGAATCGACACCATGGAGGTTCTTCAGGCTGCCGGCACGAAATGGAACTTTCTTCCTTTTCGCCCCGGCCTGGTTGGAGGGCATTGTATTGGTGTTGATCCATATTACCTTACCCACAAGGCTGAAATGATCGGCTACATACCGCAGGTTATTCTGGCTGGCCGCCGTATCAACGACAGTATGGCCAAATTCGTTGCCGAGCAGACAATAAAACACATCATCAAGGCTGACATTAATGTCAAGGGCGCCCGAGTGAATGTGCTGGGCTTGTCCTTCAAAGAGAACTGTCCCGATCTCAGAAACTCTAAAACTGCCGACTTGATCAGCGAACTCAAGTCCTATGGCATAGAAATTCACATCCATGATCCTGTGGCCGATCCCGAAGAAGCTCGCCATGAATATGGCCTGGAGCTTGAGTCGTGGGAAAATCTTCCATGCGCTGATGCACTCATTGTTGCCGTCTCGCATCGGCAATTTATAAACAGACCCTTGACCGATTCCCAATCCAAAATTACCGATAAAGGTTGCTTTATCGATGTTAAATCCCAGTTTGACCCAGCAGCCCTGCGTGATGCTGGTTTCAACGTCTGGCGGCTTTGAAAAAAGGCCTGGTAATGACGAGATATCAACACGTGCTTCAGCATTTGGAAAATCACCAGTCACATTGGCTCGTAACCGGCGTTGCCGGCTTCATCGGGTCTAATTTACTGGAAGCCTTGCTCAAGCGGAACCAGAAGGTGACCGGTTTGGATAATTTCTCGACTGGCTACCGCCACAATCTGGAGCAGGTAAGAGAATTGGTCGGGGAAAACGCTTGGCTCAATTTCACTTTTATCGAAGGTGATATCCGCCAGCTGGAAACATGCAGGAATGCGTGCAAGAAGGTGGATTATATATTACATGAAGCGGCTCTTGGATCAGTGCCGCGTTCCATTCAAGACCCCATCCATACAAACGAGAGCAACATTTCGGGTTTCCTGAATATGTTGGTAGCCTCCCGTGATGCCCGTGTGAAGCGCTTCATTTACGCAGCTTCCAGCTCCACTTATGGCGACCATCCGGCACTGCCCAAGGTCGAATCCGTGATTGGCCGGCCCCTCTCGCCCTATGCCGTTACCAAATATGTTAACGAGCTCTACGCCGATGTATTCGCCCGCTGCTATGGAATGGACTCCATCGGTTTGCGCTATTTTAATGTTTTCGGTCCCAGGCAGGACCCAAACGGCGCTTATGCAGCAGTAATTCCTCAATGGATTGCCGCACTCATCCGCAACCAGGCGTTGTACATCAATGGAGATGGCGAAACCAGCCGAGATTTCTGTTTTATCGAGAATGTCATTCAGGCCAATCTTCTTGCAGCACTGACTGAAAATGCGCAAGCCGTCAACCAGATTTACAATGTAGCGATCAGTGACCGCACAAGCTTGAATCAGCTCTACGAGATGATGCGCGCGCTACTGTCAGAGGAATTTCCCCGCCTGCGGGACCATAAACCCGCATATGCTGATTTTCGCGAAGGGGACGTGCGGCATTCTCAGGCGGACATTTCGAAAGCTGGCAAAATGTTGGGCTTTGAGCCGACCCACCGGATTGATGAAGGGCTCAGGCAAGCCTTGGGATGGTATATCGCGCATCTTGCATCCGAGAAAGAGAAAATCGATGCATCGGCCTAGTGTTTTGTTCCGCTGATTCGTTCACAAAGTTCTATTTAGCCTGACGAGGATCGAATCGGCAGTAGCGGTCCAGGTGATTGGTTTGCGGTTCTGATTGTAGTGCGCGACGAAGTGATTGATCTTTTGAAACCCGGTTCCTTGACCGGAGTGAAGGAGCCGCGATGGATGGCCTTGCCGGTGATGATCGAGAAAAAGCGTTCGACTTGATTCAATCAGGAACTGCAGGTGGGCATGAAATGCATGTGCCAGCGTGGACCGGCCCAGCCACGCCTTGACTTTGGGATGGCTGCTGTAGTTATCCACGATGCAATGCACATCAAGTTCGGCGGGAACCGCCTTGTCGATTGAGCGCAAGAACGCGAGGAACTCCTGGTGTCGATGGCCCGGCTTACATCGGCCCGCACCGCGCCGTCGAGTACATCCAGTGCGGCAAACAGGGTAGTTGTGCCGTGACGGACATAGTCGCCGGGTGACACCTTCGTCATAACCTAGGCCCATGGGCGGCATTGGCTGAGTGCGTTCCCAGCGCCTAGCACTGGCTCTTCTCATCCACGCACAGCACCAAAGCGTTCTAGGGGGTGTTCAGGTAAAGACCCACTACGCGCACAGCTTCTCAATGAAGACCGCGCTGGCCTTGGCCAAGGTTTTTCCCTGGACTTATTCACTTTTTTTAGACTAAGACTAATCGTTCCATTTGCCCGCTTCCATCAACTGATTCTTTAGGCCTGGCAGCGGGAAACCCAGTTCATACGCTTTCTTTGCATAGATATTTGCCTGTTCGTAATCTTTTTTCTTCATATAGAGCAAGCCAAGATTGTAGTTGATGGTGGGATTTTCGGGATCAAGGTCAACAGCAATCTGAAATTGTTCGGTAGCCTTATCAATTTGCCCGGCTTTTAACAAATAATTACCGTATACCATACGGACAATGCCATCATTTGGCTTGTACCGGATGGCACGTTCGAAAAAGCATTCCACTGAATATTTTGAGCCAGCGGGTTTTAAAGTCTTATCTCTTAGCGAAAGCTTACCGAATGCGGCGAGTGCACGGTGATGGTTAGGGAATATCATCAGCGTATAGCTCAGTTCTCCTCCGAGGGAACCGGAATTTCCATGGCGCAGGCTTTCAACGTTAGGAGTAAAGTGATGCTTCTCAACAGTCGCTAAAAACGACCTCTGTGTATTATCTCTATAGTCATAGGCATTATCTAATTCTCCACAATAAGAAGCTGCCTGGAGATTGGTGGAGATAATTGAAATCAGCAATATGACAACGCTGGATATGATTTTCACGACACTCCCTGCTATTAAGTACATCTTGACTTACCCCAATTACACGTTGAACAGAGCGACAACAATCCGGATATCTTCATTTCATGCGAAAGTGTTCAGCTTGCTACTGCGATCAGGCCACTAGCACCTGCCTTAACCCAACCGCCTGAAGTTCATGGGGTTGATAATTCTCAAGCACATTAGGTCAAGATCGTGATGTTGCCGTGCCATATCACCATGTGTAAAGCCATTCCTTTGTCCAATCCGCCACCTGATCGCGCCACTCACGTCGCGAAAAAGTATGGTTGGCCTCCGGCAAATTTCGATGCGTGACGTGTGGAGGGGCCAGCAGTTGCTGCCACTCACGCGAACCTTTAACCAGCTCCAGAAACTCCTGGGCAGTGAGGTCATTACCACTTGTTATCAGTAATATCTTTCCTTTATAACGGCTGAGCGCATTCAGCATCCGTTCTGGCAAATCAGCGAAATCACAGGATCCATCACCAGTCGTATCCCTTCCAGCTGCAATTTTTCGTCCCGGCAGGACTTTCTCAACAGTCTTCGCAAGAGATTGAGCTGCGTTGGCGTAATTAAAACGCCCGTTCCATACTTTGCTCCAGAATTCGGGGTCGAGAAGACGGGTGAGATAGTAATGTTTTAGATAAGCTTTTGCGGCGCCCTGATCCGTTCTTACCCAGGGATTCAGTAATACCAGGCCAGTTATGCGCGGATCACGGTGTGCATGGAAAAGCGCAGCTGAGGCAGCATCGCATAACCCCCAAATTACTAAATTACTGAGCGCCGGCGCTTCTTCAAAGAAACGTTCTATTGCACAGTGGAGATCATCTTCCAGATCTTCAAAAGTTCTTGGGGCGCCTTCGCTATCTCCCATTCCCCGATAATCGAAACGGAGAACGGGTATACCAAGAGAGGCAAGGTGACGAGCAAGCAACGTGAACTGGCGATGGCTTCCCACCCGATATTGCGGTCCGCCCACAACGATCAGCACACCTCTCGAAGCGGTTCGCTCAGGCAGACTCAAAATTCCGTACATCCATGAGCCATTGCATCGAAGGGTGAGCGCGCGTTCCTCGAAATTCATCGGACTTGTTCAGAAAAAATATCAGCTGTCGCCAACACGAGTTCAGGGCATTCCGAGATTTCCTGTGTCGCCCAAAACGATAAGCAAGGCACAAGATGCAAACGCAGATCAACGCCATTCTGCTTCCATGCGGTTATAGCCTTCGCTCCGGCCGCTGCCATGGAACGGCCCGGTTCAGCCACAATCTCGAACCAGTGAACGGGACACCGGGTTACGAATAGCTCAGCCGCTCGCAAAATATCAATAGCGGCAGCCATTTCCGGTGAGAGTTCGTAACCGGCTACTTCAAGCGAATTCCCAGCCCTCAAAGAATTGCGCATCGCATTCGTTCCTGTATTTTTTTCTACACCGGCATCGGCCAAAAGAATTTCATTGGCGAGCCGAAGGCGCAAAAACCGGGTCAGGAAAGATTCTCCGCTTATTACAGGCTGCCAAAGAATAATCTTATGAATTGGGTTTTCGGAACTCCTGGCAAAGTCAAGTGCAAGCAGTGCACCCAAGCGCAAGCCCCAGAGGCTGATCGGAGCGGCAACCCTATCCTCCAGCCAACTCCACGCAGTAACCAGGTCCCGCTTCCAGATATTCCAGCGTGCATCCCCGAATTCACCGTCGCTATCACCGCAGCCGAAGAGATCTATTTGCAATACGCCGAACCCCACGGCGGCAAAAGCCCTTGCCTGCATCGCAGCCATGCGGCGCGATTTATTCATTTCCTCACCGAAGGGGTGAACATAAATCAGTGCACCACGGCATTCCCAACCGGGAGGAGGGGGGTAGTAAAGACAAAAACGCTCGCCCGGTTCCGCTTTTAAAAAAAAAGGCATGGCAGGCGCGTCATCCAAGGATGAGTTCATTCAGTCAATTTTTGCTCAACAAAGCGTGTCAGTGTTCCAACGGTTTCAAAGGTGCTTGCGGTGATCTCATCATCATCAACAGTGATATCAAAATGCTCTTCCATGGCGGTAATCAGGTTAACGACCGCCATGGAGTCCAATTCCGGAATGCTGCCGAGCAAGGAGGAATCTTCTTTGAGGGAATTCTTTCTTGCTCCAAGGCTCAGGACGTCGGACAGAATATTCTTTACTTCTTCCAGATGCTGCATGTTTACTCCATAATTGATTTATCTTTTTGAGCAGGACTGCGCCTCAAGCCCCTGAGTATCGAGGCGAAACTCAGGGAATGAATCGGGGTGGGACGACAAATGAAAATAGGGCGATATAGAGGAGAGCGTAATTTGCCACCGCCCTGCGCAAAAAAAAAGTGCACTGCCCAGGGATAATGTTCCAAAATGTGCATGGGCATCCAGCGAGCTGGAATTGAACGCGGAAATACGGCTACACGACCATAAGATATTATTTTCAGTCAAGATGCGGTTGGCCTGTTCCCATAGACGCGGAAAAGCCAATCCCAGCCGTAGATCCGGCGCCACATACACATCGAAATCCCAAGCGGCCCGCTCTGCCGGTAGCGGTGTGTAACGGGCACGCACTTCATCTTCTTGATAACTTCCCAGTAACAGCCACAAAAAGCCAATAAAGCGTTGCTCTCTTAACGCGACCAGGCATTTGGCTCCTTGCTGGAACCTGGTTTGAATCGCCTTGGCAGGTCGGGGAAATTCCTGGATGATTTCGTCCTGTTCTTGAATCAGCCGAATTTCTATTTTCCTGCCCCTTCCCGGTGGAAGTAAAGCTGTCTTTGCGACTGGCTGGGCGATTAAATAATACCTGTATAGACGAACTTTTCCTCTCGATATCGTCCCAAAAAACTTGTTGAGTACGAAGAGTCCGACATTGAACCAACCCCAGTGCTGTAACATCTGATGAAATTCTTTTTTCCGCCCTGCTATTGAGGTCATCACGCAAAACCGTTGAGTAGCCAAGATATCAGATACCGGTGGCAATGAAAAATTACGACATAATAAGGCCGTTCTGGCGACCTGAAAATTTTATAAGCAATCTGGAATAAAGCGCCAGCGTCTTCAATCCAGCTCTTTTATCTTATCCGCGGACTTTGGTAACTTCCGCTGCTGCAGCCTCTAGCTCGGAAGGGCGGTTTTCTGATACTGAAATCGTCATGATTCCGGTAGAAAATCAATTCGATTCTGCTCCCTACGGCGTTATTTTGTTACTCTTCGTAAAAACGCGTCAATAGTACTATAAGTCATGGAAGGTTAATTCTAAAAGTAGAAATCGCTTTACTTTTCAATGTATTTTCTTGTACGCTAAAAAAAATTGCACTTCAGAGTTGAATCTGCTTACAAAAAAAACGGGGAGCCAACATGAGCATACATGCAGGAAACAATCTTCGGGTGGCAAATTTTGCATTTTCCGCTCTCCTAGTCACCAGTTCACCGCCATTCTTCATAGGATTCGTACATGCTCATCACTGCTGGCCGCGACGCCTGAGGGCGGTTGGGTCAAGGCAAGCAACAACCTCTTTTCTGATACTTGACCGGTAGGCGGATGCGGTACCGAATAGCTGGCCTGGCGCTATTGTTAATAGCTGAAGTTCTTTCGCCCGGGATTCAAGCGTGAATAAATGATGCTTTAGGGTGGCGGTCACGCGAATTACTTGGGTAATGAGATGTATGTATGGACGTATGGGATGATGCTACACGCAACTGGGAGCGCGGCTCTCTGCCAAGCGGAATAGACTCTCATGGGTTTGTCGTCGACAGCGCGGCGCCACAATCTGCGCATACGTACGACAAGCCGGTCGTGGGGGTTGTTCCGGAACCGGAAATTTATGCGCTTTTGCTGGTGGGGCTTGGCCTGATTGGATAGCTTGCTCGCAGGCGTCAACAAATACCGAAGCGCCAACAAAGCTGGCGCTCTCCTCAGTCGCAGTCAGAAGTACTTGACACGACTTTCCGAAATGCCCGTGCTTTGCTCCCCGCGTGAAAGGCAATTTGAAATTTGCGACCATTACCGACAGGCTTTCCTTTCCCTCTTGATCGAGGGAGCTACGTGGAATCGCCTCTTATCGAAGGAGATAATTCCGTCCTGCTGATATATCATTCTGATCAATACTGGTCTCATGCGCCATGCTCGGTCTATCCTGCAACGGAATTCCGCAAATATGCCGTAGATGAGCAAGAATGATCGTCGTCAGCTACATCGGGATCACTCCAACAAATAGTTCTCAGGTGCAATGCTGAAATAGGAAGAGGTGCGTTTTTCTTTTGTAATCCATCATGTGCGCGGGATAGACGGAGTAAAGATGAGGTATAGATGAATCTCGCAATAGTAGTTCCATGTTTTAACGAGGAAGAAGTGCTTGGAACCACGATCGACCACCTCCGGGAACTGCTGAATCAGCTTATAGCCGAAGGACTTGTTGATCCCGAGAGTACGATAACCTTTATAGACGACGGTTCGAAGGACAAAACGTGGAGCATGATCGAAACTGTCGCAAGATGTGATAGTTCGATGCACGGCATCAAGCTGTCGAGAAATCGCGGGCATCAGAACGCTTTGATCGCCGGGCTCATGACCGTCAGGGGGGACGCGATAATTAGTGTTGACGCAGATCTTCAGGATGATTTATCCGCAATCAGGGATATGGTGCTCAAATATCGGGAAGGCGCCGAGATCGTCTATGGTATCAGGGTGGATCGCAGAACGGATGCGCGATTCAAAAGAATGAGCGCCGAAGGATACTATCGGGTGCTGCGGCTGCTGGGTGTTGATATCGTATTTAACCATGCGGATTATCGCCTGATGGGCTATCACGCGATAGAGGCGTTGAAGCAGTATGGCGAAGCCAATGTATTCTTGCGCGGAATTATTCCCCAGCTTGGTTTCAAAACCGAAAATGTATATTACAGGCGCGCCGAGCGTTTTGCCGGTGAATCAAAATATCCTTTAAAAAAGATGCTTGCCTTGGCATGGGACGGCCTGACTTCATTCTCATCGCTTCCTTTGCGATGGATTACACTACTGGGATTCACCGTATCCATGTTCAGTTTCGCCATCGGGAGTTGGGCGTTGATAGCGCGCATTTTCTTCGATGGAAGCGTGCCCGGATGGGCGTCCACCGTGATTCCCATGTATTTTCTAGGTGGGATCCAGCTTTTGAGCCTGGGGATTATAGGAGAGTACATTGCGAAAATTTACACCGAGACGAAACGCAGGCCCCGGTACATCATTGAGAAAATGATTTAGCGGCACGACCAACCGATCAGGTAACTAAAATGGACCGCGCAGAGTTTGATAAATTTGCCGAAGAATACAAGTCGCTTCATGGCGAAAATATCGCCGCTTCGGGCGAAAAACCGGAGTACTTCGCCGAGTACAAAATGAAGGACCTGAAAGCAATTGTTGAGGCGGCCAAGGATGTCGAGATGGATGGGTCCTTCCTGGATTTTGGAGCGGGAGTAGGTGCTTCAGTGCCTTTCTTCCGCAAGTATTTTCCTTCTGCACACCTTACTTGCCTGGACGTTTCAGAAGCCAGTCTTGAAATTGCGGCTGCGAATTTCGGCAACATGGCGGAATATATCGCTTTTGACGGGAAGGCGCTTCCGTTCGAAGATAACAGTTTTGATGCCGCTTACGCCTGTTGTGTTTTCCATCATATTTCCCCCGAGGAACATGTTTATTTATTGCGGGAACTGCGGCGCGTTCTGAAGCGGAACGGGATCGTCATGATTTATGAGCACAATCCCTTCAATCCGCTTACCGTTCGCGCGGTCAATTCCTGTCCCTTTGACGAAAATGCTGTGTTAATCAAGGCGGGCGCCATGTACAGCAATTTCAGGTCAGCGGGTTTTTCGTCTGCGTCGGTGAGTTACCGGGTTTTTTTTCCCAGATTGCTCAGCTTTATCCGGAGCATCGAGGCGTCGCTGAGGTGGCTGCCGCTTGGCGCCCAATATTATGTCACCGCCGCAAAAGGTGACTAGCCTCTTCCATTACGTCGCGTTTTTCGCCAACGGCAAGTGGAGAACACAGGTGCTTGCAAGCTTACTGCAACCATTGCGTTTTATTCTGGTGGGGGTTGCCAATACGTTACTCGGTCTATCGGTTATTTTTGCTGCGAAGGGCCTTGCAGGACTTGATGACTTCGCCTCTAATCTGCTCGGATACGGTTTTGGATTGCTGCTGAGTTTCTTTTTCAACAGGAAATGGACATTTCGCCACAATGGCGGCATTTATCCTACTGCTGCGCGTTTCCTGCTGGCCTTTCTGCTTGCCTATATCGTAAATCTGATGACTCTTTACGGGTTGCGGGATGGTGCCGGAATAAATTCATATTTCGCACAGACCATTGGCATAGTGCCTTATACCGTCGTCTTTTATCTTGGTTGCCGATATTATGTCTTCACGCAAAAGCGTGGGTGAGTCAGGCTTTGCAACGCTCTGGTCGCGGTCGGATAAACGCGCTCGCAAGCTTGCCAACGGAGTGGATTCTGGAAAACCCCGGCACGTTTATCGGCATGATGCCCAAGAAATTCTTCCGCTTCTGGGGCATGGATGGGGAAGGAGAGTGGGGTTATCAAGCCGGTACTACCTGGTATGGCCAGCATGCCAAATGGTTTCGGTCGGTGCGCGTAATCAATCAGATTTACTATTTTCTCCTGTTGGGCGGCTTCGCGGTCGCGATCTGGAAACTCCTGCGTACCCCGGCAAAGCCAGCAATGTATTACGGTTTGGTGATCGCAATCTACTTCACTCTATAAGTCTCGTTTTTTCCGGGCAGTCGCGTTATCACTTTCCTGTCATGCCATTTGTTATCGCGTATGTTGCCTGGATTAGAAATGAAATGTTGAATTCAAAGAAACGGGTTGCTGCACTTGCTGCACTCCCGGGTGCATGATGGATACGTGAGGAAATATGGCTAATTCGGGGTGTGATAGTGCAAAACTATCGGAAGTTCAGGCGCAATGGGGCCGCGTTTCGCGACGAAGTCCACTCGTTCACCGTAGGTTGATTTGCTTTTTTCGAGGCGTAATCTCCAGGAAAACCCGAGGATCCTTTACCCTGCGGCAGGATGGCGGTAGATGACAAAACAATCCCAGACTGCCGAAATACTGCCCGAGATTACCGTCGTCTCTACCATGTATCGATCGCGGCCGTTCCTTGAACGGTTTCTCGCCGAGTGCCTGCAAGCTTTATCCGATATAAAATGTGATCACTTTGAGATATTGCTCGTCAATGATGGGTCTCCGGACGACTCATTAGCCTATGCGCTGGAACGCAGAGCTGACATTTCCCAATTGGCGATAATCGATCTTTCACGCAACTTTGGCCATCATTATGCGATACAAGCCGGGTTGCAGCATGCGCGAGGAGAACTGGTTTTCCTCATCGATTGCGACCTGGAAGTATCGCCTTTAATATTAGCCGAGTTTCGCCATAAGCTTCGCGAATCGGGCTGCGACGTTGTTTTCGGTTACCAGGAAGCGCGCAAGGGCGGACGATTCGAGCAGCTAAGCGGAGGCCTGTTCTGGAAGGGATTCAATTTGCTCAGCGAGATAAAGATTCCCGAAAACATCGTTACCGAAAGAATCATGTCGCGCCGCTATGTCGAAGCGCTGCTGCAAATGGGCGACCGCAATCTGTTTCTTGGGGGCATGATGAGTTGGACCGGGTTCCAGCAGCTCGGGCTGCCCGTTTTTAAAAAACAGCGCGCGGGTGGCAGCACTTATACGCTCACGCGGCGCATTGGCTTGATGGTTAACGCAGTGAGTTCGTTTTCCGTTCAGCCTCTGGTTTGGCTGTTCAACTCGGGGATAATCATTACCCTGCTAAGTTTCTCCTTCGCGTTCTACCTGATCTTTCGGAAATTATTCTTTGACGACGCCCTGCTGGGTTTCACCTCGCTAATGATAGTCATGACACTTAGTCTTGGTATTTTGACCACGGCGACGGGCGTGGTCGGTATATATCTGGGAAAAGTATTTACTCAGGTGCAGAATCGACCGACCTATATTGTCAGGGATATTTACCGCTGAACCATTTCGTTTATATCATTCAGTATTTAATCCGATTCTTTTCGTTTCGAAATGCAATGAGCCAGCAAGAAAAAGACCGTTACTACACAAGACAAGAACTTGAGGGAATGAGATTCAGAAAATTGGGCCACGATGTACTTATAAGCCGTACTTCACGTATTTACATTCCGGAGTATATCTCGATAGACAATTTTTCTATCGTAGACGATTTCTGTATTCTCTCCGGAAATGTGGAGATCGGTAAAAATGTTCACGTTGCCCATGGCTGCCGCGTTATTGCCGGCCGCGATGGCATCGTTATGGCAGATTTTTCGGGATTGGCATTCGGCGTAACCATATTTGCCCAGTCGGACGATTATGGTGGAAATGCGTTAACAAATCCGACCGTACCCATCGAATTTCGTAAAATCCTGAGAGCGCGAATTGAAATAGGTCGTCATGCAATTGTCGGTGCAGGAAGCGTTATTGTGCCCGGTGTAATACTTGGGGAGGGGTCAGCAATCGGTTCATGTAGCATGGTCACCAAGTCAACTGATCCATGGACGGTGTATTTCGGAACGCCGGCCAAAAAAATAAAAAATAGAAGCCAGAATCTCCTGGAGCTGGAAAAAAGATATTTGGCAGAACGATCATCAGCAACAGAGAGTAAATGAGAGGTTTTCTTTGAAGATCGGGAGTAGATACTCGTGCGCAAGTTTCTCATGGGCCGCTTTGCATCCTTCATGCCAGAAGCTGGATCCACTGCTTCGGTCCTTCTCTACCGGCTGCTCATTCAGGTTCCTTGGTAGAGCGGACTCTGGTTGGGGCTGGTGCGCTGGTTATCGCGAGCACCAAGGAGAATACCGCTCATCTCGCCGTAGCCAGCCCCGAAGCAGGTGTCCCAAGCCAACGGCTGCAATCACTACTCTGACTACTCTAGCCGAATAATTTATGCATACGAGCTGCAAGAAGGTTGCCATACTTCAATCGAACTATATCCCCTGGAAGGGCTATTTCGACCTCATCCATGACGTTGATCTTTTCATCTTTTATGACGACGTCCAATATACGCACTCCGACTGGCGCCACCGGAACAAATTGATGACCCGGGGCGGGCCACGATGGCTTACCATTCCAGCAGGGCACGATTTGAAGCGCCTGATATGCGAGGTTGAAATTCCCGATCAAAGCTGGAAGCAGCAACACCGCAGCATAATTGAGCAGAATTACCGGCATGCGCCTTTCATCAAGGAATCACAATCGTTGCTGGATTTTCTATATGTGAATTCGATAACAAATCTCTCTGATTACAATCAGAGTGCCATAAAACATCTCTCCAATATTTTAGGAATTCATACACAGTTTACCGACAGCCGGCTTCTGGCGAATTGCGCCGAATTAAATGTAACCGAAAGGTATTCTGAGAAATAACGTTGCGCCATATTGAAGGTTACCGAAAAGGAGACCTTGATATGGTA
>NZ_FMWY01000016.1:0-63844 GCF_900103145.1 Nitrosospira sp. Nsp18
AAATCATCTTCGATGCACTAAAATGAATTCCTTTCCTTATGGCACAACGTTAACTGCAAAACTGTTTCGGTAACCTTTTTCTATGGCGCAACGCGGCCGGTATTAGCGTCACCACCTTGTTGTCGAGCTGCATCGTATCCTGGTGATGCAGCATTCCTCGAACGGATGCGCCAAGCTGAATTTCCATGGTTTTATAGTGTATATCTCCAGAGACTCTGGCCTTGGCTTGTAGTTCCACATACTCGCTCACTTGTATGGCACCGACTACCGTGCCATTGATAACCGCGTGAGAGACCTGGATTACCCCTTCGACGATTGCTTCGTCGCTTAGCACTAAAGTGCTGGGTTTGTCGCCCAGCGCGGTAATATTACCTTTGATATGGCCATCTACCCGCAAACCTCCACTGAAGCTTATATTGCCGTCGATGCGGGTGCCTGCACCTATGAGCGAATCGATCTGGTTCTGGGGCTTGCCTGTCTTCTTCCCAAACATTTTCTCTCCTTCACAAAGACAAATTGACGGTTTGCACCAGCTTAGCCTGGGCTACGTTTTTTTCAAACACTTTCACCTGCATACTTTCCACGGTGGCATCGGGCGGCATGCGGAAGATATTTTCCACTCTCTGGTAAAACTTGAAGCTAACCTCTGTCGTTGATGTGCTGTCTGCGAGTGGCATCGCTATTTTTTTACCATCTTGCTCGAAATTGATGGTGAATTCCAGGCTACCATGGAAATCGCCGGGGCGCTGCTTGCCTTGGACCAGCAGCAAGCTGTAACGGTATTCTCCGGGGAAATTGCCTCGTTCCAGTTTTAAGCGGCCAATGGAAATCCGTTGTTCGTTCTTTCCGGGGGCTGACCCAAGATTCTGGAAAAACGCGAGGTCTTCTTTCAGGCGGGTATTCTCGTGTTCCAGCGTCTTCACCTGCTTGGCGATATCTTCTCGTGCCACGAGGTCCATCTGCAATTGACGATCAAGTCCGGCAAGTCTGACACGCAGCTCCTCATTATCTCGCTGAAGGTCGGCGTTTAACTGGGCTAGCCGATCCAGCTCATGCGTTACCTCATTCTTGTCGAAACCAGCAAACTTGCGCCCGGCGTCATACATTCCCCAGGACAAACCAAGCGCCAGCAGGATAAGTGCGGCAATGGCCAACCATCGGATATACGCCGGGGTTTGCGGGCGAACCGCCACTCGCGACGCGGAGATGCCGGATTTTCTTTTAAACGATTTGATCATAACCCAAGCTTATGCCGTGCGGCAGCGAATTACCGAGACCCGGCGCCACTAAAAGTATTGGAGCAAAGCACTCAAACAAGATGGATGAAGTATTCTCGTTCGGTCGAAATAAAGACAGGGTTAATACCCTTATTGCCGGGTTAACACGGTTGTTGTCGTTGCGTCCCCCATAAGATTTATTCAATGAATACTTAAGGCAGTAATGGAGCGTGATTGATCGCCAGGGTTTCCGGCAAGCCGAACATGAGGTTCATGTTTTGCACTGCTTGTCCCGCCGCACCCTTTACAAGATTGTCTGTTACCGACAGTATAACTGCCATGTTGCCGCCTTGCGGGCGATGGACCGCAATCCGGCAAAGATTTGAGCCGCGCACTGAGCGGGTTTCGGGATGAGCACCTGCCGGAAGCACGTCAACAAATGGTTCATCGGCGTATCGTTGCTCATATAAAGCCTGCAAATCGATATCTGCCGCGAGTCTTGCATAAAGCGTGGCGTGGATGCCACGAATCATCGGTGTAAGGTGCGGCACGAATGTCAGCCCGACCGGACGTGTGGCTACATTCGACAGGCCCTGCCGGATCTCGGGTAAATGACGATGTCCCGCCACGCCATAGGCCTTGAAGTTATCAGCCGCTTCCGCAAACAGCGTATGAATTTCCGCATTGCGTCCCGCACCGGAGACGCCGGATTTCACGTCTGCGATGAGGTGGTCGAGATCGACAATGCCGGCCTCGATCAAGGGCAGGAAGCCCAGTTGCACGGCGGTTGGATAACAGCCGGGATTCGCTATGAGCCGAGCACTCCTGATTTTGTCGCGATTGATTTCCGGCAAGCCATAGACAGCCTCCGCCACGAGGTCGGGACAGGCATGAGGCATGCCGTACCATTTTTCCCATACCGCCACATCCTTGATGCGGAAATCCGCGGCAAGGTCTATCACGCGCACCCCTGAGGCAAGCAAGGATCGGGCTTGTTGCATGGCGATACCGTTGGGGGTGGCAAAGAAGACCACATCGCATTTCTCCAATCCTGCTTCCGCGGGATCGCAAAACTTGAGCGATACCCGTCCGCGCAAATTGGGAAACAGTTCAGCTACGCCAATACCTGCTTCTTTACGTGAAGTAATGGCCTGGATGTTCGCTTCAGGGTGTTGCGACAAAATGCGCAGCAATTCCACACCGGTGTAACCGGTTCCGCCTACGATACCAATTTTAAGCATGGTGTCTCCAGGTTTTAAAAGGACGCGTCAGGCTGCATGCAGCAAGCTTCAGAATGAAACTTGCTCGTGAGCATCCGCTTCGCCATCGGCTCCCCTGCTTTAACACAGCACTCCTGATGTCGCTAAAAAATTCGTTGATACAACCTCATTTTCGAGCTGGATATTTGCACGGATCTCAGTGGCGCCTCATGACGGATCAATTCGAGCCCATAGTCTCTAATGTGGGATTGAAGCTTTGTCCGATTATTTATCTTGGCAGGGGAGGTGAATCTCATCGATTGATTATAAGCAACAAATAAAAAAGCCGCCAGAAGCGGGCGGCTTTTTGTATAGCATCGTACAACGCTTATCTCTTCGAAAATTGCTTGCGCCGGCGTGCCTTGCGAAAACCCACTTTCTTCCGTTCCACTTCACGTGCATCACGTGTGACAAGTCCAGCGCTGCTCAATACAGGTTTAAGCGTCGAGTCAAAATCAATTAATGCGCGGGTAATACCATGTCGCACCGCGCCTGCCTGACCCGATTCACCGCCCCCGTGGATATTGACCAGGATGTCGAAACTCGTCAGATTTCCCGTCAGTTCGAGTGGTTGACGGACGACCATGCGCCCGGTTTCACGGGAAAAAAATTCGTCAACCGGTTTGTCGTTGACCGTGATCAACCCCTTTCCAGGTTTGATGAATACCCGCGCCACCGCACTTTTCCGGCGGCCGGTACCGTAACTATAGGTTGTGCTCATGGTATCAAGCCCTGACTTCGAGTTGACGCGGCTGTTGCGCCGCGTGCGGGTGGGAAGCACCCGCATAGATTTTAAGTTTCTTTAGCATTGCGTACCCGAGCGGACCTTTCGGCAGCATACCCTTGACTGCCTTTTCCAGGGGACGACCCGGGAAACGTGCATGCATTTTCGCAAAACTTGTTTCGTAAATGCCGCCAGGGTAACCGCTATGACGATAATAAGTCTTGTTTTCCGCTTTATTGCCGGTCACGCGTAGCTTATCGACATTGATGACAACAATAAAATCGCCGGTATCCACGTGAGGAGTGAAAATGGGCTTGTGTTTGCCGCGCAAACGATGGGCGATCTCTGCTGCGAGACGTCCCAGCACCTTGTCGGCTGCATCGATCACAAACCAGTCGCGGATTACTTCATGTGGTTTGGCTGAAAAGGTTTTCACAAAACCTACCCCTGCTTATTTCAGTAAAGCGGCGCATTCTATGCCAGAGACCTGTGAATGTCAAACTTGAGTATTTACCCAGGAATTTTCCCTATAAGAAAAAACAGATTGTCCGCAAGCTATTTGCTTACAAGCAAGCGTGAAATGACTTTATCCTCAACCGTTGCCACCAAAATTATTAAAAAAACAGTTATCATTACGCTGCTCGAGATTTGCTGAAATCAGCAAAACCACTGACGCACGCCCTATGAACATCTTATTATCCTGAGGAGAAAGTCTGTATGTCACAAAAGCACCCCGTCATCGCCGTTACCGGGTCGTCCGGCGCGGGTACGTCGACGGTCAAGAATAGCTTCGAGCATATATTTCGGCGCGAGACACTGACTGCTGCGGTGGTAGAAGGTGATAGCTTCCATCGCTACGATCGCGACGGAATGAAAAACGCCGTAGCTGATTCGGAGAAGGATGGCGGTCACGCCATCAGCCATTTTGGTCCCGAAGCTAACGAATTCGAGAAGCTCGAAGCTCTTTTCAAGGAATATGGCGAGAGCGGCAGCGGCCAAATTCGCTTGTACCTGCACAATGATGAAGAAGCTGCGCCATACCAGCAAAAAGCGGGCACCTTTACCCCATGGTCACCGATAAAGCCCGGTTCAGATCTGTTATTTTACGAAGGCTTGCATGGCGGGGTGAAAAGCGATAGCGTCGACGTTACGCAATATGTCGATCTGCTGGTAGGTGTTACGCCCATTGTCAATCTGGAATGGATACAGAAAATTCATCGCGACATGAATGCGCGGGGGTATTCGGCTGAGGCGGTAACACACACCATTCTTCGGCGCATGCATGATTATGTTCATTACATTACGCCGCAATTTTCACGTTCGCATATCAACTTCCAGCGTGTACCAACGGTGGACACGTCCAATCCTTTTATTGCTCGGGATATACCTACCCTGGACGAAAGTTTTGTCGTGATTCGATTCCGCGACCCCAAGAACGTCGATTTCCCGTATCTGCTTTCGATGATTCACAACTCATTCATGTCTCGTCCGAACACAATTGTAGTGCCGGGGGGTAAAATGGGTTTGGCGATAGAATTGGTTCTAACGCCGCTTATTCTGGATCTGGTGAGGAAAAGCCGAAGCAAATAGTCATGTAATATTATCGATAAGGGCGCCCTATAAAGCCCCGCTTCAACGGCTCATTTAATGGATTGCCTGTCGTTTTACACACCGATAGCGCTACATAATGCTTCGAAGCTGGAATTTATAGCGGCGCCATATCTTCTTTTTCTTCTTTTTGCTCGACTACTCCCAATTGCATAAACGCGGATAATCCCGAGCGCAGCAGTTATAGTCAAGTTATACAGGACTCATCGTGCCCTCACTGCACACTGAGCCTTTGCCCAATTTCGGGATTCAAGATCATTCCCGAATATCTGATCGGAAACCCTTTCCATAATGCCTTCTCCTTCTCTTTCCGCACTGAATCCTGAACAACGCGAAGCGGTCACTTTGCCGCATCAGTCGGCATTGGTGCTGGCGGGTGCGGGTAGCGGCAAGACACGGGTACTCACTACCCGCATTGTCTATTTAATCCAGTCCAGCCAGGTAAGTCCTCATGGCATACTGGCCGTCACTTTCACCAACAAGGCGGCGAAGGAAATGCTCACCCGCATCTCTTCAATGCTGCCGATCAATACGCGTGGTATGTGGATAGGCACGTTCCATGGCTTGTGCAATCGCATGCTTCGCGCCCATCATCAGGATGCCGGATTGCCGCAGGCTTTTCAGATTCTGGATTCCGCTGATCAGCTGGCGGTAATCAAGCGCATCCTGAAGAATCTGGACGCGGATGACGAAAAATTTCCGCCGCGGCAGGTCCAATGGTTCATCAACAACGCAAAAGACGAGGGGTTGAGAGCATCGCAGGTTGAAACCTATGACGATTTTGCGCGGAAGGCGGTTGAGTTTTACCATTTCTACGAGCAGCAATGCAATAAGGAAGGCGTGGTTGACTTTGCTGAGCTGCTGCTGCGCAGTTATGAGCTGCTGAGCCGGAATGAAATCATTCGCGAGCATTATCGTAGCCGCTTCTGCCATATTCTAGTGGATGAATTCCAGGACACAAGTCGTCTGCAATACAAATGGCTAAGGTTGCTCGCCGGCGAACAGGCTGCAGTATTTGCCGTTGGAGATGACGACCAGAGTATCTATGCATTTCGCGGCGCGAACACCGGCAATATGAAGGAGTTTGAAAGCGACTTTCGTATTTCAAAAATCATCAAGCTGGAGCAGAACTATCGCTCGCACGGCAATATACTGAATGCCGCCAACACGCTGATACGCAACAATAGCGGTCGGCTCGGCAAGAATTTGTGGACCTCCGAGGGCCATGGCGAACCGATACGCGTGTATAACGCGCCGAACGATTTTGATGAGGCTGCATTCATCGTGGGTGAAGCAAAATCGTTACGTGCGGAAGGCGTGGCGCTGTCCCAGATGGCATTGCTCTACCGTTCCAATGCGCAATCGCGGGTTCTGGAACATGCGTTATTCAATGCCTCGTTGCCGTATCGGGTCTATGGCGGAATGCGTTTTTTCGAACGGCAGGAAATCAAGCATGCCCTGGCGTATCTTCGGCTATTGGTCAACCTTGGCGACGACAATGCGCTGCTGAGGATTGTAAACTTTCCTGCGCGCGGAATCGGTATGCGAAGTCTGGAACAGTTACAGGATGAAGCCAAGCGGCAAGGAGGAAGCCTTTGGGAAGCGATGATTGAGAAATGCGGAGGTGGAGCGCTTTCCATACCGGAGGCGGAAGATAAAACCCCTGCCAGGTCCGAGGGCGGGAAGGGACCGGAGAAGTCAAAGAAAGGAATTGGCGGTTTTGTCGCGATGATTGAATCGATGCGTCACGTATGCGAGAAGTTACCGCTACCGGAGGTGGTGGAGCACGTTCTGGAGCATAGTGGGCTGGTGGCGCATTATCGTGCCGAACGCGAGGGAGCCGACCGGCTGGAAAACTTGAATGAATTGGTCACCGCTGCCGCCAGCTTCGTACATGAGGCGGAGGATGATAGCCTGACGGTATTTCTTGCCCATGCGTCGCTGGAAGCGGGCGAGCATCAGGCTGGCGGTGGTGAGGATGCGCTGCAGTTGATGACGGTGCACTCGTCCAAGGGTCTTGAGTTTCACAGCGTGTTTCTGAGTGGATTGGAAGAAGGCCTGTTTCCACATGATAACAGTCGTAACGAAGCAGCCGGCCTGGAAGAGGAACGGCGGTTGATGTATGTCGCGTTAACCCGGGCCCGGCGAAGGTTGTATTTGAGTTTCGCCCAAAGCCGCATGCTTCACGGCCAGACGCGCTATAACATTCCTTCGCGGTTTTTGAAGGAAATTCCGGATAGCTTGCTGAAGTGGTTACAGCCGCCGCAGAAGGCAGGAATCCGAAATCAGGAATCGGGCCTCGGGGATTACGGTCATGGGTATGGCAAGCCAATCCAGCAGCCAGCGAGGCACGACTCGCCGACATCTCCCTGGCGAGTAGGACAGAATGTTGTGCACGCCAAGTTTGGCGCAGGTGTAATCGTCAATTGCGAAGGAAGCGGCGCAGACGCTCGCGTCGAGGTCAAGTTTGGCCGTGCTGGCACAAAGTGGTTATTGCTGGAGTATGCCAAGCTGGTCGGTGCATGAAGCCGGGATAGATTGGAGCTTTTGAAGAGCTGTTTTGAAGAATTGTTATACGGCTTCCGCCGAGTCCTGGAAAATGTCGCGGTAGCTTGCAAAAATGGAAGCGAACAAGGTTGGCGACACGGCCGTGATTACTGCCAGCTGTACTATTAGCGAGGGGCCTAACAGGCCGCTTGCCAGCATAATCAGTATCGTCATGACGACTACCAGCGTAATGACGTAAACCTGGAGTGGAACGATATTTTTCAGGCAGGCAACAAAGCTGGACCGCATTGCGTCCAAGGCCCGCATATTACCGAATTTCACCAGCAGTGGCGCGAACCAGACAGCCATCAAAAGCGGAATGGTCAACACGAGCGCCACCAGGGATGCGGAGAGCATATCGCCTGATACATTCTGCAACTCATTTTCATCGACCCTTTTCCCCTCCAGCAACAAACCCATCAGTACGTCGCCTCCGACCAGCATGAACACCCCAACAATCAGCACTTGCCCTACCAGATAGATTCCCCCTATCGTAATCAACGGAGATGCAGTGCCGTGAAAGCCTGCCAACAAGTGGGTAATCTCCAGGCGGCCGCCCTCTTCCAGTGTTTTGCATCCTATCATCACGCCTGCCAGGAACACCGGCGAGAGCAAAGTGAAAATAAATTGTCCTGCTATTGGAATAAGCGCTAGTGTGGCAGCGATCAGCAGCAAGGTGGCGCACAGGACAATCCATACCAGAGGAGCTCTGCGGAACAAAAAAAAGCCGGTCATTATCCACTGCCACCCCTGTTTCGCATCGACTTGCCTGACTTGCATTTTTTATCTCCGATAGGGCTGTGCCCGCCGCAAAGGGTAACCGCAGTTTTATTCTTAAATACTTAAACCCAAACCGGCTTCAGTTTGGCTTGGGATGACGCGTGGTTCTTCAGTATATGCATGAAGTGGGCAGGGTCTTTTACATGAGTGAGTTCACCCATGCGCGGCAAATGATAATCCTGGAGCCGCGATAACCAGAAGCGCAAAGCCGCGGCACGCAGCATTACCGGCCATGCGTCGCGTTCGTTGACAGTAAGCGGGCGGGTGCGGTGATACGCCTGGAGTAAAGACGATGTACGTGCCGCGTCCAGTTCGCCATTTTCGTTCAGGCACCAGTCGTTGGCGGCAATGGCGAGATCGTACAGCAAGACATCGTTGCAAGCGAAATAGAAATCGATCACGCCGCCCATCGCGTTGTCGTTGAACAGGACATTGTCGCGAAACAGATCTGCATGAATTACGCCGCGGGGAAGGTTTTCAAAGCGATACAACGACTGAAAACGCAATTCTTCCCGAAGAACTTTCGCGTCTTCCGCGTTAAGAAATGGCATAACATCAGGCGCCGTGGCCTTCCACCACTTTGGTCCGCGCGAGTTCTCCATTTTCTCAGGATAGGAAAGGCCAGATAAATGCAGGCTTGCCAGGAGTTCGCCGACTTCCGCGCAGTGCAGGGTAGTCGGATGTTCCTGAGATTTTCCGCGCAGGCAGGTGACGATGCTCGCCGGTTTACCGTTGAGCTCGCCAAGAAATTTATTGTCGAGATCAGCAATTGGGCTGGGGCACGGAATGCCATGGCGTGACAGATAGGCCATCAGGTTCAGGTAATAGGGCAAATCGGAAAAGCTCAGCTTTTCAAACAGAGTGAGAACGTACTTGCCGTGATTGGTAGTGACGAAATAATTGGTGTTTTCGATACCCGAGGAGATGCCCTGCAGATCGATCAGGGACCCGAGAGAGTAGTTTTTCAGCCAAATGGAAAGCTGATGCTGCGTGACGGTGGTATAGACGGACATGAACGGGAGCAAAGAAGGCTAAGCAGCAAAAGGGAGAAGAATCTCGCTGCCTTTAATCAAAGGTCAAAACTCGCGTATTACCCACATCGGAGGACGAATGCGCTGGTCAAGGCCGCCGGTGTCGTGGGCAGCAAATGTTCCGTCCCCACGATTGTCCATCAAATAATATGGCAGGCCAATGCGGGGTGTCACCTTGATCATGTAGAGGCGCCCATTGATCCGGTACTCCTCGATCTTGTCCTCTCCACGCTTGGTGATCGTAACCTGCGGTTCCAGCGAGGCGTCCTCATCGTCCGCCCCCGGCGAAGGCAAAGGTAATTCTGGTGGTTCGGGAACCTCGGGCAAGGGCCGCAGATCCTTGGGCTGATTGGATTGCGCTGCTGCGGGTAGTGCGGAAATCAATAATAATGCAATCACTATACGACGCATGGCGCCTCCCGGCAGGGGGTCAGGGTCAATATGTTATTCTATCTGAAATGACCCGCCATTACAGATTGAGTTGGACTTCGCGCTCTGCCGCGGAAGGCTCGAACCCCCGGGTTTCATAATATTTGAATATGGCGTTCACCACTTCGCCCGGCTCATCGATCATCTGTATCAGGTTCATATCTTCCGAACCGATCATGCCTTCCGAGACAAGCACGTGCTGGAGCCAATCAATCATGCCGCGCCAAAAATCCGAACAAACGAGGATAATAGGCATTTTCCGGGTCTTGCCGGTCTGAACCAGCGTAAGTGCCTCCATTAGCTCATCAAGCGTGCCAAATCCGCCAGGTAAGACGACGTAGGCACTGGCGAACTTGACAAACATATATTTTCGCGCAAAAAAATGGCGAAAGGTCTGGCTGATATCCTGGTAGACATTGCGATGCTGTTCATGGGGAAGTTGGATATTCAGGCCGATACTGGGCGATTCACCAAAATAAGCGCCCTTGTTGGCCGCTTCCATGATACCGGGACCACCGCCGGAAATTACGGCAAAACCCGCATCGGACAATTGCCGGGTAATCTGCTCGGTCAGTTTATAGTATGGATGCTCGGGGAGCGTACGCGCACTACCGAAAATGCTTACAGCGGGCCTGATCGAACTCAAGCGTTCCGTCGCTTCGACAAATTCTGCCATAATTCTGAACACGCGCCACGATTCGCTGGCCGACCAGGTCTGTTCCCGAAATTCGTTCGTCATGGTACGGGCTAGCTTATCTTTCGGGCTCATTGGCAAAAACCTTTGGAGTTAGATGAAAACATTACTGCTGGTTGACGGTTCATCCTACCTATATCGCGCTTTTCATGCGTTACCAGACTTCCGCAACCGCAACAACGAGCCGACGGGGGCGATTTATGGCGTGATCAATATGTTACGCCGCCTCCACAAGGATTACGAAGCGCATTATAGCGCGTGCGTATTTGATGCAAAAGGCAAGACTTTTCGTGACGATCTTTACGCGCAGTATAAGTCGCATCGCCCTCCCATGCCGGATGATCTCGTTGCTCAGATAACGCCGCTATATGAGTGCATCAATGCGATGGGATGGCCGATGCTGATCGTGGAAGGGGTAGAAGCGGATGATGTGATCGCTACGCTGGCTAAACAGGCTGAACGGGAGAATATGCGTTGCATAATTTCTACCGGCGACAAGGATATCGCGCAGCTTGTAAATCAACAGGTAACGCTGGTGAATACCATGACAAACGAAATACTTGATGAAGCCGGCGTGGTGGCCCGGTTCGGCGTCGCGCCGTCGCGCATGATCGACTATCTGGCACTGGTCGGTGACACATCCGACAACATTCCGGGCGTACCAAAGGTCGGCCCTAAAACCGCGGTAAAGTGGCTCACGCAATACGGTACGCTGGACAATATTGTCGCCCATGCCGATGAAATCGGCGGTGTGGTCGGCGAAAATTTACGCGGTGCTCTCGATTGGTTGAGCAAGTCTCGCGAAATCCTCGCGATCAAGTGCGACGTCGTATTGCCCGTAAATCTGCATGGCCTTGGGCTGCAGCCGCAAAATACCGCCAAATTGGCAGAACTGTATGAGCGGCTGGACTTTAAAACATGGCTGCGAGAGTTGCGGGACGTGGGTTCAGGAGAAAAGGGCGGCGAGCTTTCCCTTTCCCTGACTCGGACCTATCCGCAAGCGAGTGCGGGCGAGGTACGCGCCGACCGGGCGCCGGTAGACTACCAAACCATTGTTACGCCGGCCCAGTTCGATGAGTGGGTCATGCGTATCGATGCCGCGCCGGTTGTTTCACTGGATACGGAAACCACAGGGCTGGACCCGATGCAGGCTCAGCTCGTCGGCATCGCATTTTCCGTCGAGGCTCACCAGGGCGCGTACCTGCCGTTGGCGCACCGATATGCCGGCGCGCCACAGCAACTGCCGATCGGTCTTGTCCTCGATAAGCTCAGGCCCTGGCTGACCAATCCGGCCAAACAAAAACTCGGGCAGAACCTGAAGTACGATAAGCATATCTTTGCCAGTTATGGTATTGCCTTGAACGGTATCGTCCATGACACGCTGCTCCAGTCCTATGTACTCGAATCCCACCGCCCGCACGACATGGATAACCTTGCATTGCGGCATCTCGGCGTCAAGACGGTCAGTTATGATGAGATCACGGGCAAGGGAGCCAGCCGGATAAATTTTGATCAGGTGGATATCGAACGCGCCTCCCGATATGCGGCTGAAGATGCCGACATCACGCTGCAACTGCATCAACACCTGTACCCTGAAATTGCGGCGGATGCAAAGCTTGAATATATTTATCGCGCTCTTGAAATGCCGGCGATGGAGATACTGTTCGACATGGAGCGCAACGGCGTACTGCTGGACTTGAAGTTGCTGGAAAATCAAAGCCGGGAACTCGGCGAAAAAATGCTGCTACTGGAGAACAGCGCGTGTTTAATCGCCGGACAGCCGTTCAATCTGAATTCAACGAAGCAGATTCAGGAAATCCTGTTCAACAAGCTTAAGCTGCCCGTCATTAAAAAAACCCCGGGCGGCGTGCCTTCCACGGACGAAGATGTGCTGCAACGGCTTGCACTGGACTATCCCCTTGCAAAAGTCCTGCTCGATTATCGTGGCCTCGCCAAGCTCAAGTCTACCTATACCGATAAGCTCCCGCGTATGGTGGATGCCGCTACCGGGCGGGTGCATACCAATTACGCGCAGGCGGTAGCAGTGACCGGACGACTCGCCAGCAACGAACCCAATCTACAGAATATTCCCGTGCGTACCATTGAAGGCCGTCGCATTCGTGAAGCATTTATCGCATCGCCGGGGCATAGCATTGTCTCCGCGGATTATTCGCAGATCGAGCTACGCATCATGGCGCATATTTCGCATGATGAAGGGATGCTCAACGCTTTCGCCAAGGGTGAGGACATCCATCGCGCCACAGCCTCGGAAGTGTTCGGCGTCCCGCTGGAAGCAGTGAACAACGAACAGCGGCGTTACGCAAAAATCATTAACTTCGGTCTGATATATGGGATGTCCGAATTCGGCCTTGCCTCTCAGCTCGGCATTGAGCGCGCGGCCGCCCGCGCTTACATGGACCGTTATTTTGCCCGTTATCCGGGTGTGGCGGACTATATGCAGCGGACCAGGGAAACTGCCAAAGAAACGGGCTGCGTAGAAACCGTATTCGGCCGACGACTACGGCTCCCGGAGATCAACAGCGCCAACGGCAATCGCAGGCAGGCTGCAGAACGTGCCGCTATCAATGCGCCGATGCAAGGCACTGCGGCGGACATCATCAAGCTTGCCATGATTGCGGTGCATGGCTGGTTGGAACGGGAAAATCTTCGCAGCAAGCTTATCATGCAGGTCCACGATGAACTGGTATTGGAAGTGCCGGCTGATGAAATCGAAATGATGAAACATGAATTGCCGAAATTGATGGGTAACGTGGCCGAGCTCGATGTGCCGCTGTTAGTGGAGGTGGGTGTTGGCTCAAATTGGGAACAGGCGCATTAAGGTAAGGAACTGCGAATAAATTATCGTTTTGCCAGCTTGGCCACCCGCCGCCGGTGGCAGGCGATCATGATAGAGATTCCGTGCTTTAATGAAAGAGCCGCCTTAAACATGGAAACGCGGAAACGAGCAAACGTGGAGGTGGCTGGCTTGCCCGATCAGCATGTGGTAATCTATTGGCTCTACGCCTTCTATCCCTATTGGCAAGCGGAAGTATTACTTGCTAATCCGGCAAAAATTACCGTAAAATCACACCCTTTTCAGTTTTAGACCCCAATAGGCAATATATACATGGTCATTATTCGATTGGCACGCGGCGGCGCCAAGAATCGCCCGTTTTTCAATATGGTAGTAGCGGACTCGCGCAATGCTCGTGATGGAAAATTCATCGAGCGCATCGGTTTTTATAATCCCAGAGCGGCTGAAGGTGAAGAAGGGCTGCGGGTCAAACTGGATCGAGTCACTTATTGGCAATCACAGGGTGCGCAGCTGTCGGACACCGTAACGAGGCTGGTCAAGCAGTTTGGCGCGAAACAAGAAACCGCAGGAAGCTAGACCGGGCACAGCGGTCGAGCCGATGGTGGTGATGGGGCATATCGTTGGCCCTTACGGTTTGTCAGGTTGGATCAAGGTTTTCCCCTATACCGAATATATAGATGGGCTGGCTGACTATCCGGTGTGGTGGTTGGGCAGCGGCAATGGCGAATGGCGCAACGTTAAGGTTAACGCAAGCGGTGTTCACGGGAACAGATTGACCGCGTTACTTGAGCAATGCGCCGATCGTAACGCAGCGGCGGAACTGAAGGGCCTGCAAATTGCAATTCCTCGCGGTCAATTGCCGGTCTTGTCGAATAGCGGTAACGACGGCTATTACTGGTCGGATCTGATCGGGCTTGAAATCGTTAACCAACAGGGCGAAGCACTGGGGAAAGTCACTGGATTGCTTGAAACCGGCGCCAACGATGTGCTTCAAGTGCAGAGTTTGAAAGAACCCGAAAGGGAAAGATTGATTCCTTTCATCAGCCAGGTAATTGTAAAAGTAGATTTCAAGGCGTGCCGGATAACGGTGGATTGGGGTGTGGACTACTAAGAACATGGCTCGTGAATTTGATGTCGTTACCCTGTTCCCCGAGATGTTCGACGCGATCACCAAGCATGGCGTGACCGGAAGGGCGAACGCAAACGATATTTATCGTCTGCATACCTGGAATCCGCGTGAGTTTACCGTGGATAATTACCATACAATAGATGATCGTCCTTATGGTGGCGGGCCAGGGATGGTAATGTTGGCTGAGCCGCTTGAAAAAGCGCTCACTGCTGCAAGGAATCGGCAGGCAGCGCTCGACGTTGCGGAAACGAAAGTGATTTATCTGTCTCCGCAGGGACGCCCGCTGGATCATGGTCTGGTTGTAGAGTTGGGCGAGCTACCGGCGCTGGTACTGCTGGCGGGACGCTATGAAGGCGTGGATGAGCGTTTGATAGGGCGTCAGGTCGATTATGAAATTTCTATTGGCGATTACGTGCTTTCTGGCGGCGAACTGGCCGCGATGGTGCTGATAGACTGCCTGGTGCGGCAGATGCCAGGCGTGCTGGGCGATCCCGAATCGGCGAACCAGGACTCATTTGTGGCGGGGTTGCTGGACTTTCCCCAATACACGCGGCCGGAGATATATCGGGGAAATGTGGTGCCTGAGGTTCTGATGTCTGGCAATCATGCCAGGATCAAGCGGTGGCGTTTACAGCAGTCCCTCGGCAGGACATGGCTGAGGCGACCGGATTTGATGGCATTGAAAGTGGAACGTGGCCTGACGAGAGAAGAAAAGGAGTTGCTGGAAGAATTCCAGCATGTCCACATCAGAAATTGAAACCAGAGAATATAAAGTAAGGAGTGCAAATGAACCTGATCGAACAGCTTGAAAATGAAGAAATCAGCCGTCTCGGCAAGACAATTCCGGATTTCGCTCCTGGGGATACCGTGATCGTTAACGTCAACGTAGTGGAAGGCGACCGTAAACGGATACAGGCTTATGAAGGTGTCGTCATCGCCAAGCGCAACCGCGGTCTCAATTCGGCCTTTACTGTACGTAAAGTATCCAGCGGGGAGGGTGTGGAACGGACTTTCCAGAGCTACTCACCGCTGATTGCCAGCATAGAGATCAAGCGTCGCGGGGATGTCCGTCGCGCCAAGCTTTATTATCTGCGGGATCGTTCCGGCAAGTCGGCGCGCATCCGGGAAAAGCTTCCCGCCCGTGCTACGGTAAAGAAGGCGGCGCCGAAAGCCAGCCAACCCGAGGGTTAAGCGTAGCGCTTTTGATCGGGAGTGTGAGCGACGTTGAATTGCCGACTGCTACCTTGCAGCCTGTCGAATTTGAAGAAAATCGGCTGCAAGCGTCTTGGCGGTTTATATGTCGCCGCTTTTTAGGCCAATAGAATAACTATTGGCCTTCAAAATCCTCAAAATCTGTCCTCACCCGGCCACCTTTTAGGTGCGATTCTTCAACAGGCTGCTGGATAAGATAGGGAAAGGTCGGCGGATTGATCGGTCTGGTGGCCTTGTTGTTATATCTCAACTCTACCTGAATCCTTCGCCTGTCGCAGTTCCTGTCCCTTCAGGTGGGATTAGCAACCTAGCGAAACTCTGGTCGCCCTTTTCGGGCTTAAACCAGGTCTCAGCCCGAAAAGTAGCGCTATCTCCGTTATCCCAAAACCAACGCAGCAAATAGCCGGCGCTTAGAGCCTAGCCTCGTTTTGGTTCCGGCTTACTCTCAATTTCCTTAAGCCAGATATCGTAGACTTCATCTGGCCATAGCGATTTTATCCAGACGATCACGTCATCTATTTCCTGTTTCGTCAGTTTTCCATCCCACGCTGGCATACCGGCACCCGGGCTACCGACCCGGATCATTGTTTCCAATGTTTCGGTTGAGTGATGCCAGGCATGGGCACTGCCGTCCAAAGGAGGCGGTGGATATCTCCCGTCAGCCGCCGGTATTCGCCAACCTGGAGTGGCCTCGCCATTGGGTCCATGGCAGCTTGCGCAATTTTTGGTATAAGTGGCCTGGCCACGCTTGATTTTTTCCGGATCCAGCTTGCGCGCTGCCAAGTTTTTGGGTTGTTCCACCGGTGCCGGTACAGATGCCGCAGCTGGTGGCCCAGGTTCAGCAACAGGCGCGGCGGGTTCGGCAGTAGCCGGTGCGGCGGCTGGTGAGGCTGGTGCAGCGACGGGTGAAGCCGGCGGCGCTTCTGTTGTGGCAGGCGGTTTGGATTCGCCGCAGCTTGCAATGATACCGATTACCGCACTTAAGAGAATGAAACGATGCATGCTCAAGGCCGCTTGCCTCCCGCGCCAACCATTCCTTGCCCGGTGAGCGGCATAATGGTCGGGACTGCAAAGAAACTTACTGGCGGGGTCAGGGAAACCTTGCTGGATCTCTCTTTCATGCCTTGGGGGGTGAGGTTACAGGATTCGATACTCTTCATTTCAGCCTCATCACTGAATCTTTTGCGTCAGATGGACGATGCTGGCTGTAAACCGTGGTATCGCCTTGCTTGTTTATCAAAAGCACGTCATAAGGATCGCTGCGTGCCCCTTCCATTCCCGGAGAACCGTGAGGCATGCCCGGAGCGGTCAGGCCAATAGCACGGGGACGCTCCTTGAGAAGGCGCTTGATATCCTGGGCGGGCACATGGCCTTCAATTGCATAGCCGTCGACCAGGGCAGTATGGCATGAGCCGAGGGTAGTGGAAATTCCGGCTTGCTCGCGGGCTTCCTTGTTGCCCACATCGTGGGTATTGACCGTAAACCCGTTTGCTCGCATGTGATCAACCCATTTTGCACAGCATTTGCAGGTCGAACTCTTGTAAACCTCGACCGTAGTTGCAGTCGCATGAGCACCGCTTCCAGCCAGTGCGCTGATGAGGATGGATCCTGCTAATAATACCTGCTTTGATATTTTCATTTGGTCTCCACTTCGATTGTTCCTTTCATACCTGGAAAATTCATACCCTTGAAATGGCCTGGCAACGGGCAGGCAAAGTCAACCGTCCCGGCTTCGGTGAAATGCCAGACCAATTCCGCGGTCTTGCCTGGAGCAACGCTGACCATGTTGGGCTCGTCAGGGTGCTCCATGTCGGGAAATTTTTTCATCATTTTATTGTGCTTATCAATGTCTTCTGGCGTACCGATCATCATCTCATGCTTTTTCTTGCCAGTATTGTTAAGCAGAAATTTAACTGTTTCACCTTGTTTTACTTTTATTTCCGAAGGCTTAAAGCGATTATCCACCATTGTTATTTCGATGGTTCGTGAAACCTCGCCGGGATCGCCGGGGTTGCCGAGGGAGGTGTTTTTTTCTTCACTGTGATGATCATGCTGCGCAAAGGCGACGGGTGAGGCCAAACCTAAAGTTAACGCAGATACGATCAAAATCTTTTTCATGTGATTTTCCTCCCGGCAGAGATTCGAATTCCCATTTTCAGTATCGATCTTATTGCTATTGGGGTACCTCAATACAAATATAGCAAAAAAGCTCACCGGCTCGTTTTGCCCCAACTGCCAGTGGCAATCAGATTTCCAATATACAGGCAGGACGCATTCATTTTACATTATTATCCGGATATTATCTGATGGGTGGCTTCCATTCATTTTGTCAATGCCTTACTTCGTAGCCTTGAATTAACATCTTGACCGCGGGGATTGGAAAGAGGTAATGTCTTGCCGGAAATAGACTGAGAAGCGGCAGCGGAGTTCCTCACTTTCAGGCTGGCGGGGAGTTCATACCCATTTGGGGTATGTAGACAGTGCTGAGCCAACTTCTCGACATTCGCGGATTATACAGGTGGACCTGCGAAGTGCTATGCCTTGAGTCGAACCCGTACCGTCTTGAGCATTTACTTTAAATACAACAAGAATCTGTTATCTCGCTCCCATTCTGCTCGCCTATCCGTTTATCCAGATGAACCTACAGTACATGGGCAGTTTTTGCTCTCGCCTTAAACGTTCGCTATGCGTGTTATTTTGCCTGTTAGCCCCGCTGATGCTGTCGGCTTGCCTGTCTCCCATCACGCTCAACCGAGCAGTGGGCGCTTATGATAATGCCATAACCAGTGCGGCGTCCAAGCAGCTATTGATGAACATTGCTCGTGCGCATCACCGTCAACCCATACATTTTACCGGAGTCTCAAACATTGCGGCGACGTTCGATTTCCGATTCAATGCCGGAGCCACACCCGCCCTGGGCGGGCTGGCGGGCCCGGTGCTCATGCCATTATTCGGCGGTAGCGTCGCGGAAAATCCGACCATCAGCATTGTTCCGATCGAAGGGGAAGAATTTACGAAACGGCTTCTTACCCCGTTTCACCAAAACAAGTTTACCCTGCTGCTTCGACAGCGTTTTGATATTGATCTCTTGCTGAGGCTGATGGCTCAGGAAGTACGAATTCAGCATTCTGAGCACCATGTCGCCTATCGCAACAGGCCGTCCGATACAGCGGGCTACGAAATGTTTCGCCGCGCGGTTCTTCACCTCTCGGCCATTCAGGATCAGGATCAGCTCCACGCCGAACCGTTGACCCTGGAACAAGCCTGGAGTATTCCCGCAGGGTCGGTTACGGCGGAGGGCTTTCAAGCGCTGGAGAAAGAGTTTTCCGTGCTCTATAACAGGGTGGATAATACTTTCACGCTTCGCAAACAAGTGCCTGGGCCCATTCTCATGACCAATTACGACCCAAAGACTTTGTCTACTGACGAACGCATGCGGTTGAGCCGGGAGGCGGTAGATTGGACCAGTAACGATATTGCGTTCGACATCCGTTCCGATTTTCCGGGGGGGACGTGGCCTATGAGAGGCGTTTTCCGGCTCAGAAGCTTCCATTCGGTCCTCAATTTCCTGGGCCGCTCAATCGGCGACGATCCAGAGTATGATGTCGACAAGGATCCAAGAACTCCCGCAATCCATAACGACGAAAATCCCGCCGCCACCATCGGACTCGTTGTTTCAGAGTCGGATCCCGAGGAAGCCGACCTTTCGGTTCACTCGCACGGCCGATATTACGCGGTGGACACGGCAGGACCTCTCGCGAATTGGAACCGGGATGCCTTCCAGATGTTGTACCTTCTGTTTCAGATAACCGTCACCGATTTACCCCGTGTTGGTGTGCCCAGTATCACTATCGCCAAATGACTTGCCGAAACCGCTAGCCCGTATTCGCATCCCTGGCATATTTCCATAGCACGCTGGGGTCACGGAGCGGATGGCTAATCTCAACTACTTTACGCCGGGATTTAATCCCGTGCTTGAGCGTCACCTGGCATTGGGGCACCCCAAATATTCCGGCGAGAAATTCAATCACCGCAGCGTTGGCGGCGCCTTCTGCAGGTGGCGCAGCCAGCCTGACTTTCATCGCGTCGCCATGCAACCCAACCACTTCCGTTTGCTTCGCGCCCGGCTGTACGTGCAGGGTAAGGATAAGCCGTTGTCCGCCACTATCACAGCGGTACCAAGTGGAAGATGTTATATCCGACATCAGAACAGGCGGGAGATTTCCCCTTCCGTCCTTGCCACTACAAACAGCAGCAATTGGATAATTATCAGCACAAACAGTGGCGACAGATCAATGTTGCCGATAGGGGGAATGCGTGCCCGGATAACCCCGAGGAACGGCCGGGTAAAACTGTCGAGTACCGGCGCCAGTGCGCTATAGGGATTGAACCAGGAAAGCACCGCCTGAATGATTACCGCCGCCATTATGATATAAAGCGTCATCTTGATGATTTCCACAAGCGCCAGGAGCGCCAGCGCGCCGGCTGCAAGGCCGATAGTCGAGGTGAAGTTGTACCCCTGAAGTATGTACACACCTGCCAATAATATGAGTTGCGTAAGCCATGCCAGCAGCAACGTGGGAAAATCGATACCTCCGAAGCCGGGGATTACGCGTCGCGCCGGTCGTACCAGAAAATCCGTAATCGCGATGAGAAATTGCGATAGCGGATTACGATGGGGCGCCCGTAGCAACTGCATATAAAAACGCAGCAGCAGCACCAGGGAAAATAGCCCCAGAAGGGTGTCGAGGAGGAATATCAACATCTGGTTGAGCATTCAATTTCCTAAAATAATAGTAAGCGCTGTTTATATATTGCCAAACTCATCGCCCAGCTCGCGCGCCCGCGCGTTCGCGACATGTATCGCCCGCAGAATGGCGCTCTTGACTCCTTCGTTTTCTAGAGCTCGTATTGCGCGCTCGGTAGTTCCCCCTGGGGACGTCACTCGAGCACGCAGCGCGGCGGGTTCTTCACTGCTCAGGCTTGCAAGCCTTGCCGCACCGACGAAAGTATCGATACTCAACTTCCGTGCCTGGGCCGCATCCAGGCCTAGTTCATGCGCTGCCTTTTGCATCGCTTCGATGAAATAAAATACATAAGCCGGGCCGCTGCCGGAGATGGCTGTAACGGTGTCCAGCAATTCCTCACGCGCAACCCACAGTACGGAACCTACCGCACCGAGTATGGCCTCTGCATCACCTCTTTCCGCTTCATTCACGCCAGCCATGGCATATAGGCCGGTAACAGCCGCGCCAACCAGGGCCGGGGTGTTGGGCATCGCTCGCACGATTCGTGTATAGCCACCCAGCCAGCGGGAAATATCCTTTGCGCGAATACCGGCGGCGATAGAAATAACCAGGTGATTATTGAGTAGCGCTGCAAGCTCTCGTGCCACGGCGGGTAGCTGCTGCGGCTTTACCGCCAGCACAACCACGTTGCTGTTGGCTACGCCTTGGAAGAGCTCCGCTACGGCCTCTACATTAAACTCCTGCTTTATCCTTTTGCGCCCTTCAGCGCTGACTTCCACTACGCATATCTGAGTGGGCAGATAGCCTTGCTGCAACAGGCCACCGATCAAGGCGGAGGCCATGTTGCCGCCGCCGATGAAAGTAATGTTCATATAAACTCTAAACTCGTAATAAATGCGATGGATCGCGATCTGGAGGCGCTTGTGTCCTGGTCATGAATGTTGTGGCACACATTCAGGCGAAGATACCCGCGAAACCGGGCACGGCTGTGCCAGCGTACGCCGTACGTATTTGGCAAATGCCGAGATCGCGCTTTTCGGCAACGATCTCGGAGACATTTTCGCCTTTCATCGTGTAAAACATGTTTTTTTTCCGGAACTCAGCCCTTACCCCTTGCGTAGCGTAACCCACCGGTAACGTAACGGGGTTAACGTAATGGGAGCTGTGGCAGTTTATCAGATTCCGCAGCAGGTAAAGCCTGCGCCCCTTACTGCAACGATGGCCTTGCGCAGCTTATTCTTGACATTGTGGACAATAAAAAGTTGACCGCTGCCCCTGCCTTGCTTGCAAAATGTTCGTTCCGCACTTCCGGCAAGGCCGGCCGGTTTGGCGGTATACCCAGTACTGCTGCTGAAAATAACCAGGGTTGCCGCTGGTATCAACAAAATCACGCAAGCTGCTGCCGCCGGCTTCAATTGCGAGATCCAGGATCTCTCTTATTGCCTGCACCAGTTTTTCGCATTCGAGTAACTCAAGTCCACCCGCTGGCCTCATGGGATTGATGCTTGCCCGGAAGAGCGCTTCATTTGCGTAAATATTGCCGACGCCGGCGACGATGCGGCTATTCATCAGCACTTCTTTGATGCTGGCGCTACGGTTCCGGGTCCGCTTATATAGCAGGTATCCGTTGAACGCTTCAGTGAGCGGTTCGGGGCCAAGCTGAGCCAGTAACGGGTGGCGCATGACATCAATCGATGTCCACAGTATTGCGCCGAAGCGGCGAGGGTCCTTGAAGCGGAGAGTCATGCCGTTGTCTAAAGTCAGATCGGCATGGTCATGTTTTTCCGGCACGGTTGTTGCTCCAGTTGGCAGCAACCTCAAGCTCCCCGACATTCCAAGATGCAGGATCAGCGTGCCTTTGCCACAGCCAAACAAGAGGTATTTTGCGCGCCGCTCCACCTTGTCGATTGTCACGCCGCGAAGTGTTTTATTCAGATCGGATGGCACCGGCCAGCGCAGATTTGGATTCCGTATCGTGACGCAGGCAACGCGGCGGCCTTCCAGATGGGGGGCGATTCCGCGACGGATAACTTCGACTTCAGGCAGTTCAGGCAATTGCGATTACCAAAAATATGGTTCAGCTTACAAAAAATCAGTCAAAAAAAGCACAGCACGTCGATCGAAGCGCATTTCCGCCAGATTGGTTCCGCATACCCGGCCGGCCAGCGAAATGATGGCAGGGGCACGAGCCGGCATGGCGGCTGAGGCGCTGGCCGACATGGCGGCTGAGTCGAGCTGTTCGGCCATGAGAATATCATGATGAATTCGGATTCGGGCATTCCTCCCTTATCTGCTGATCTCTGTGCTTCTTCATACGATTTGAGAAGTCGTTTTTGAATTAACAGGTGCGACGATAAGCGCATTTACGACATCGTCGTTCTGATGTGCACTTGTGATAAGCGTAAAATATACCTAATATGTGGATTGTACTGAAGGACAGCCCCGTCCTTGACAGCCTTTTTTCGAACGTTGCGGACTTCCCCATGAGTTTTAAGATTTTTGGCGCATTGCCGCTGCTTTTCCTCGCTGCCTGTGCGCAGTTTCCTGCCAAGACCGATGTCACGACGAGCAATCAGTCGAACAAGACAGGAGTTGGACAGTCGAAATTGCCCGATCAGGAGTTGACCCCACCCATGCTGTTCGATTTCTTGCTGGGGGAGACGGCTTTTCAGCGCGGTGATCCGGAGATCGCTACCAATACTTATCTCAAGCTAGCGAGAACCACGCGCGACCCGCGTGTCGCTCAGAGAGCGACAGAAATCGCCCTTCAATCACGCCAACCCCTGCCGGCACTTGAAGCAGCGAACATCTGGGCAACGCTTGATCCGAATTCGGTCGGTGCCCGCCAGACGCTGGCAGCGCTACTGGTTAACTTTAACAGGCTGGACGAAGCCCGGCCCCATCTGGAGAAATTGCTGGCCTCTGGCGGAAGCAATATCGATGAGGCTTTTATGCAATTGAATAGCCTGTTGGTGCGCAGCTCAGACAAAAATGCGACATTTGAGCTGGTCAGAAAACTTGCCGAACCTTATCCAAAACTACCGGAAGCACATTTCGCCGTGTCTCAGGCAGCATGGCTCGCCAATCGTTTCGATATTGCCTTGGCAGAGATGAGAAAGGCATTGGCACTTAGGCCGGAGTGGGAGATGGCGGCAATTTATGAAGGCCGAATTCTTGCGCGCGAATCCAATGCCAGCGCTATCAGATTTTTTGAACGCTATCTTGAAACCTATCCCAAAGCCAACGATACGCGCATTACCTACGCCCGGTTATTGCTGGCGGAAAAAGATTACGCCAAGGCACGCGACCAATTTCAGCAATTGCTGGCGGAAAATCCGGATAATGCCGATGTCGCTGTGGCTGTAGGTTTGCTTTCGATGGAATTACGGGAATATGGTTTGGCCGAATCCAATTTCAAGAGAGCGCTGGAGTTGGATTACAGAGACCCGGGCTTGGTGCGTTTTTATCTGGGTGGCATTCATGAAAAAACCCAGGATGATGCCACCGCGATGGAGTGGTATCGCTCAGTAACGGCTGGCGCACAGTATCTTCCGGCACAGATAAAGTATGCCATCCTGCTGAGCAGAAAAGGCAAAACCGACGAGGCTTTACAGCACTTGCAGCAATTGCCGGTGACAAACGACCAGCAGCGTGCGCAATTAATGATCGCCGAGGCGCAATTGCTGCGCGAGGACGGTTCGTACCGGAAAGCGTTCCAATTGCTGAGTAATGGCCTTGAGAAGCTTCCTGACTCTCCTGATTTGCTCTACGACCGCGCGTTGGCAGCGGAAAAAATCGGTAAATATGAAATTCTGGAGCAGGATTTGCGTAAGTTGATCCAATTGAAGCCGGATCATGCTCATGCTTACAATGCCCTTGGCTATAGCCTTGCAGAACGTACTGACCGCCTGCCGGAAGCGCTTGAACTCATCGAGAAGGCTATCACCCTTTCTCCTGGTGATCCATACATAATGGACAGCCTGGGGTGGGTGCATTACCGCATGGGCAATCTCAACCAGGGGCTCAACTACCTGAGACAGGCATTCGGGCTGGCGCCGGACCCGGAAATTGCAGCCCATCTGGGAGAGGTGCTATGGGTACAGGGAAAAAAGGAAGAGGCTACAGAGGTTTGGGAGGCAGCGCTCAAGAATCATCCTGGCAATGAGGCATTGCTCAGCACAATGAAAAAATTCATGAAGTAGTATAATCCCAGATAATCCATTGGGACGCGAGATGATGGCGAGGCAGGTTGCGAGACAGTTTTGCCGGTTGAGAGAAGTCCATAGTTTGGTTTATGGACGCCGCGCAGGTAGCAAAAATGGCGGCGAAAATGGCCGCCAACTAACCGCCAGCACTCGGGCAGGCTCGCGGAGCCGCCTAATGAATTATCTGGGATAATATGAGTCATTCTGGTATTGCGACGATGCAGCCAGGCATCCGGGTGGGTCTGCCGTTAAAACAAGATTTCGTTTTCTCTTGGCAGGTTTTCATATTCTGCATACTGTTCATACCGGTTTTTTTTTCGGGATGCGCTACTTTCAGCACTCATACCCACAAAAATGCCGTCAGCACTATCGTCACCGAACCTGTTGCCGGTCTGACCAACGCGACGGCAGCGGATTTCGGGCTTATTGGCAGGGTATCGGTGAAGGGCGGCAAAGAAAGCTTCTCAGGTGGAGTACAATGGCGTCACAGCGACAGAGGCGATGAAATTCTTCTGCTTTCTCCATTAGGTCAGACGCTGGCGCAAATTCAGCACACTACCGATGGCGTATACCTGACTACCTCCGAGCACAAGCGTTATTACGCGACCGATGTGGAAAGCCTGACGGAACAGGCGCTAGGGTGGCGATTGCCCCTCATAGGGTTGCAATACTGGGTACAAAGCCTGAATTCGCCCACTACGGCATCGGCGATAGACCTGGACATGGACGGGTCCGTGGTGGCTATTCGGCAGGACGGATGGGAAATTGATTATGCGGGCTATGCCCCTGCGGCGCTGACACAAGCCAGGCAGTCCGGGACTACGTATCCGAGTCCGAGGTTATTGGTACTTAAGCGAAACGGTCTTCAGATAAAACTCATAATAGATAACTGGAACCCAGGGGACCGCTGAAGCCACGTGGATTTGATGACCAGACTTGCTTGCCCTGCTCCCGCCAAACTTAATCTGTTCCTGCATGTAGTAGGACGTCGGGAGGATGGCTATCACCTGTTGCAAACTGTGTTCCGATTGTTGGATTTCTCGGATCAGCTTCATTTGGCGCCACGGACAGACGGCTTGGTTAAGTTGCATACGCCAACTCCCGGTGTACCTGAAGACAAGGATCTGTGTGTGCGTGCTGCAAGGTTGCTGCAGCAGGAAAGCGGCATTTCTCTGGGTGTCGATATCTTTCTAGAGAAGCGTATTCCGATGGGAGGCGGGCTGGGAGGCGGCAGTTCCGATGCGGCCACGACATTGCTTGGACTCAACCGTTTGTGGGGCTTGGGCTGGAAAAAGAGTCGGCTATTAGAACTGGGACTCAGATTGGGTGCGGACGTGCCGGTATTCATCTTCGGAACCAATGCCTTTGCTGAAGGCATAGGCGAAGCGCTTTCGGCTATCGCCCTACCAGACGCATGGTATCTGGTCCTGACGCCGTCCGTGCACGTGTCGACCGCGCAGGTTTTTGGCAGCAAGGAATTGACACGAAACACAATCCCAATCAAAATACCGCCCTTTTCCATCGAGCACGGGCATAATGATCTGGAACCGGTGGTATGCCGGCTATATCCAGAGGTGGCGCGCCATCTTGAATGGCTGAAGCAGCTCGATGGTCCCCGGATAGCTGCAATGACGGGCTCCGGCGCTTGCGTATTTGCGGAGTTCGCCACAGAGCGGGCGGCAAGGTCGGCGCTGTCGCAAGTTCCGTCCGGTATGAATGGTTTTGTGGCACAGGGACTGAACCATCATCCCATGCATGATTTTGCGGAATAGTTATTGGGGAGTCGCCAAGTGGTAAGGCACCGGATTTTGATTCCGGCATTCGTAGGTTCGATCCCTACCTCCCCAGCCAGTTTTCAGGTTTTGAAATATAAGGAACCTCCGAATAATCCCACGCGCACTCCACGGAAGCGTAATCAGGCTTTCCAGACCCAGCCGGATCAGACGTGCGAGAGCCGCTTGTATTCGCTTGAATCCCTCAGTTCCAGGTTTAGAATTTTCAAACTTATAGCTTCCAGCCATGGCCTACGATAGCTTGATGGTTTTTACCGGCAACGCCAATCCCAAGCTGGCTCAGGATGTGGTGCGGCATCTGAATATCCGTATCGGCCGTGCCACGGTGGGCCGCTTCAGCGACGGCGAGGTGATGGTGGAGATCCTCGAGAATGTCCGAGGCAAGGATGTGTTCGTGTTGCAATCCACCTGCATGCCTACCAACGATACACTGGTAGAACTGCTGGTCCTGGTGGACGCGTTGAAGCGGGCTTCCGCTGGGCGAATCACGGCGGCGATACCCTATTTCGGCTACGCCCGCCAGGATAGACGGCCGCGTTCGGTGCGGGTGCCAATCACCGCCAAAGTGGTAGCTAACATGCTGACCACCGTCGGGATAGACCGATTGTTGACCATGGATCTGCATTCCGACCAGATTCAGGGATTTTTCGATATTCCCGTGGACAATATTTATAGCATGCCGATCCTGCTGGGCGATCTGTGGAAAAACGATTACCAGAACCTGGTAGTGGTTTCTCCTGATGTGGGCGGAGTGGTACGGGCCAGACAGATGGCAAAACGCCTGGAATGTGATTTGGCAATCATAGATAAACGCCGCCCCAAATTTAACGTCGCCAAGGTAATGAACATTATCGGCGAGGTTGAGGGGCGTACCTGCGTAATCATGGATGACATGGTGGATACCGCCAACACCCTGTGTGAAGCAGCCCGTGCCTTGAAGGAGCAAGGGGCGGAGCGAGTGCTCGCTTATTGCACCCATCCGGTACTGTCGGGCAATGCCGTGGAACGCATCGAGAATTCCGCCCTTGATAAATTGGTGGTCACCGACACAATTCCGCTACGGGAGGACGCCAAAGCTTGTGTTCGTATTCATCAGCTGAGCGTGGCCAGTCTGTTGGGGGAAACGATGCTGAGGATCAGCAATGAAGATTCTGTGAGCTCACTGTTCATGGAATAAGAAGGACATATCTACGAATTCGGAAGAAGAGAAAAAAGAAATATCTCAACAAGAATTCCGGGAACGGTACAAGTTTTATTAATCAGGATCATCTGGTCGCGGATGATCCACATTTTGGAGAAAACAGATGCAAATTGAAATCAGCGCCAGAAAGCGCGTACTGCAGGGCAAGGGTGCGAGCCGCCGCCTGCGTGGTTCCGGTGTCGTCCCGGGAATCATCTACGGCGGAGAAAACCCGGCCCAGGCAATCGAGCTGGATCATAATAATCTTTATCATAAGCTCAAGCTCGAAGCCTTCCATGCCTCCATCCTTTCCATGGATGTGGAAGGCCAGAAAGAACGGGTTCTATTGCGCGACATCCAGATGCACCCGTTCAAGCTTCAAGTGCTGCATATCGATTTCCAGCGTGTCGACCCGAACAAGAAAATACACATGAAAGTGCCATTGCACTTCATTAACGCGGACATTGCCCCCGGAGTGAAGCTTTCCGGCGGGATCGTCAGCCACGTGCTTACCGAACTGGATATTTCCTGCTTACCCAAAGACCTGCCCGAATTCATTTCGGTGGATCTGGCCGAGCTGGCTTCCGGAAATACGTTGCACCTGAGCGATCTGAAGCTGCCGGAAGGTGTGGAAATTCCGGCGATCACCAAGGGCGACAATTTGCCTGTGGCGACCATCGTCATTCCGCGAGCAGTGGCAGCGGAGGAAGCCGCCGCGGTCGTGGCCGCGGGCGATATCCCGACAACGGTACAGAAGAAAGAAGCTTCAAAGGAAGGGGAGAAAAAGGATTCCGGCAAGAAAGACGGGGGAAAGAAGAAATAAACCCTGTAATTTACGTGAGGCCCGCTGGAGCCATGTCTGTTCCAGCGGGCTTTTCTTTAATGAACAAGCGTATTTTTCCTTCTGTCGGATTCAATGAAACTCATTGTCGGCCTGGGCAACCCCGGTAAGGAATATGCGGCGACTCGCCACAATGCGGGTACCTGGTGGATATACCGGCTCGCGGATGAGTTGCGTATTACGCTAAAAGCAGAAGCCAGGTTTCACGGCTTGTGTGCGCGCATTGGGCGGGGTGATTCAGAGTTGTGGCTGCTCAACCCTCAAACCTATATGAACGTAAGCGGAAAATCCGTTGCAGCCTTGTGCCGCTTTTATAAAATCCAGCCTGAAGAGATTCTCGTGGTTCATGATGAACTGGATTTGCCGCCCGGAACCTCCAGACTGAAGCTGGACGGTGGATTGGGTGGACACAATGGCTTGAAGGACATCGCTGCTCATCTTGCCACCAGAGAGTTCTGGCGCCTGCGCATTGGCATCGGTCATCCAGGCGATAAAAACGCCGTGGTGAATTATGTATTGCAGCCTCCCCGCCGGGAAGAAGCGGCGCTGATAGACGACGCTATTCACCGCAGCCTGGAAGTCTGGCCGCTCATCGCGGAGGGCAATTGTCAGGCAGCGATGATGAAATTGCACACCAAAAGTAAGGAATAAACGGTAAGTCTTGCGAAAGACCGGCGGTTCATCTCATCTTTACATTTCAGGATTCATTTAGTCTGAAATCTTCTAATCTTTACAGTTCGAAAAACTTATGAGCCTGAAATGCGGTATCGTTGGTTTGCCCAATGTGGGGAAATCCACTCTATTCAATGCACTGACTAAGGCCGGCATAGCCGCGGAAAACTATCCGTTCTGCACCATCGAGCCCAATGTCGGTATCGTCGAGGTTCCCGATAAGCGTTTAACTGCGCTCTCCGCCATCGTCAAGCCGCAAAAAGTGCAACCCGCCATCGTCGAGTTCGTTGATATCGCCGGTCTTGTGGCGGGCGCATCCAAGGGCGAGGGGCTGGGAAACAAGTTCCTTGCCACCATCCGCGAGACAGACGGCATCGTCAATATGGTGCGTTGCTTCGTCAATGACAACGTCGTGCATGTTGCCGGTAACGTCGATCCGGTTTCGGATATCGAAACCATACAAACCGAATTGGCGCTAGCCGATCTCGCTACGACGGAAAAGGCATTGCATCGAGAAACCAAGCTCGCCAGATCCGGCGATAAGGATGCGATCAAGTTGGTGGCGCTACTGGAAGCGACACGGGCACACCTCGACCAGGGTAAACCCGTCAGAAGCATGGGGCTGGACAAGGAACAACAACAACTGCTGCAACCGCTCTGCCTGTTGACCGCCAAGCCAGCCATTTACGTGGCCAACGTCGATGAAAAAGGCTTCACTGATAATCCGTTGCTGGGCCGAGTGGAAGAATATGCCGCGCGCGAGGGTGCGCCGGTGGTAGCAATATGCGCAGCTCTCGAATCGGAAATTGCAGAGATGCCGGACGAGGATAAGCAAATCTTCCTGGACGATATGAATCTGGAAGAGCCGGGATTGAATCGTCTGGTTCGTGCAGCATACCAACTGCTCGGCCTTCAAACTTATTTCACCGCCGGCGTGAAAGAAGTGCGCGCCTGGACCATATCAAAAGGAGATACGGCGCCCCAGGCCGCCGCAGTGATTCATACAGATTTCGAGAAAGGCTTCATCCGCGCCGAGGTTATCGCTTACGAGGACTTCATCGCGTGCAAAGGCGAGCAGGGCGCCAAGGAAGCCGGAAAAATGCGGTTGGAAGGCAAGGAATATGTGGTCAAGGATGGAGATGTGATGCACTTTCGGTTTAATGTGTAGTAGTTTAGATTTAATCTGACAGTAGGGCCTTGCCAAGAGTGGGGTTACCCGGTTTGATAGAGGTTGCGAAATCTTTATCAAATAGAGCGCTGGAAGCGCAAAGGAGTAACCCCATGAGTAGTGTTCAACAAAACGTTATTAAACACAAGGTAGGCCTGCTTAATCTGGCAGCCGAGCTTGGCAATGTATCCCGAGCCTGCAAGGTGATGGGTTTTTCCCGCGATACCTTTTATCGTTACCAATCGGCCATGGAATCAGGCGGTATTGATGCCCTGATTGATGCCAGTCGCAGGAAGCCCAACCCCAAGAATCGAGTGGAAGAAGCAACCGAGTTGGCGGTAGCTGCATTTGCCATTGAGCAGCCTGCCTTCGGGCAAGTGCGGGTATCCAATGAGTTGCGCAAACGCGGCATCTTCATCTCGCCTTCAGGCGTTCGCTCCGTCTGGTTGCGCCGTAACCTGGAGTCATTCAAGAAGCGTTTGTCAGCCTTGGAGCGCCATGTTGCGGAAACGGGCCAGGTTCTGACCGAGGCGCAGGTCAGTGCGCTGGAGAAGAAGCAGGATGATGATGTGGCTCATGGCGAGATTGAAACGGCTCATCCAGGCTACCTGGGCTCCCAGGACACCTTCTATGTCGGCACCATCAAAGGCGTGGGCCGGATCTACCAGCAGACATTCGTCGATACCTACTCCAAGTGGGCCGCGGCCAAGCTCTATACGACCAAGACGCCCATTACCGGCGCCGATCTGCTCAATGATCGGGTGCTACCTTTCTTTGCAGAACAGGGCATGGGCCTGATCCGAGTCCTGACTGATCGCGGGACCGAATACTGCGGTAAACCCGAGACCCATGATTACCAGCTCTACCTGGCGATCAATGACATCGAGCACTCCCGCACCAAGGCCAATCACCCGCAGACCAACGGCATCTGTGAGCGCTTCCACAAGACCATTCTGCAGGAGTTCTACCAGGTGGCGTTCCGGCGCAAAATATACCGGTCAATCGAGGAATTGCAGATCGATCTGGACGACTGGCTGCACAGCTACAATCATGATCGCGCTCATCAGGGCAAAATGTGTTGCGGTCGAACACCTATGCAAACATTAATTGACGGAAAGGAGGCCTGGCACGATAAAATCACAGCACTGAACAACTGAATCTGATCTGACATTCAGGGAAGTAGAGGTCGAGTGGGTGGAATTCGACCTTGAAGCCACGCTCTGGCGCATCCCCGCTGAACGCATGAAAAAGAAGGAGCATTCAGCGCCACTCGCCCATGCTCATCGCTGGATTCCGATTAACTAGTCCCACTCAGGTCTATCAATCATCAGCAATGAACCCTCGTTCGCGCCAGTTCGCCCGCACGTAGTCCTTGAACACGTAGCCTTCACCGAGCTCCAGATTATCTGCATGGTCGGAGACAATAATTTGCGGCATCACCCCGGTCTCCTTCTCAGTTTCGGCACAGAACTTAGCGAACTGTGTGAACATGTTGATCACCGAGCCTAGGTCAGCATCCAGTTTCTCTTCTCGTTTTGCCTGCTTTGCCAACTCTCTCGGCTCAAAGGCCTTGCCGTCATCTAGCGAAGCCGGGAAATACACCTGAGTGGGCTGATCCAAAAACAAGATCGGCGGGATCTTGCATCCCTCGTCTGAGCGCGCAGCAAATTGATGGTGCAGCGACATGAACAATGCCAGGTGTGAGTACAGCCAGTTCGCCCCGCTGCCCATTGAGCGCAGGTAAACGCGGGTATTGGAGTCCCGCTGGTACCAGAGGTCGAACGACTCAAGGTCGAATTTCAGGTTGACCGGCATGTAGGTCGCCTCGAAATCAAAGTGATCGCCAATCTCACACATCTTGGTGTTGATCGCCTCCTGCAGACCATTCAGTCGTTCCTCAATGTTGTACGCCGTCAATTGCTCGTCGAGTTCCTTCACCCGACCCTGCCAATGTTTCTTCTCCTTCTCCAGTTCCGACAACGGCTTGTCGATCTGCGCTTGGATTGCGATCTCCAGCTTCAGCTTCGCCTTCATTGCCTGCTCATCAATCGACTTCGACGTTTGCAGTTTCTCAATTTCCTCTTCGAGAGGCCGGAGGTCGGCCTGGATGCGTTTAAGTTGATGGTTGATCTCCTTGAGTTCACCATCGACTTTTCGGCGCTCTTCCACGAAGCTCTCGCGCGCGTAGGCAGACAGCCGCAGCTCACCATTCAACCACTCGATAGCAGCGGCAAGCTTGTTCGCCTCAATTATCGGAATGCTGATCTGAGTTTCACACCAAGGGCAATGCGCCTCGGCCAGCTCTGTCGACTTCGGAATGCCACTGCCGGTCATATCCAGTCCGAATTGCACGGCCGATTTGATCGAACCATCGATCAGACGCAGTTGACCTTGTGCCCTCCGTTTCTTGACCAGGACGCCCGCTTGTTCATCCAGTAGCTTCCGGCGCAGTTGATCGGCCTGATTCGAAAGCACATCGATCTTGACCGAGCGACCCGAAATCAACTTTTGCGCCGACTTGGGATCGGCCCAAATCTCATCTGCTGTCATCTGAACCATGGAATTGCCGGCCAACGCCTCGAACTCCGAGAGGTACCTCTTATATTCCTTTATGCCGTCTTCTTTGCGCTGCTGCATCTTGGGAATTTGAGTCTGGATTTTTTTCAGCTCGTACTTAGCCAACTCGAAGTCTTTGGCTAAATCGAAATATCCCTCACCTACCAATCCCATTAGGATCTTGAAATGGTCGATCGCTTGGTCACGCTTGTACTTCTGATCGAAGCGATAGAAGATCGCGTGCTTATTTGCCACCAAGTTCTGGTGCTGCAGCATGAACGACGAGAAGCTACGCACCGATGGGGTTTCGGTTTTTGAGCGGCCGCTTGCCTTGACGAAGGGATCCTCGTCGATATTCTCCAGCGTTATGGCGAAGTGCCGCCCTACGCTTTTCTTGAAATCGTCCAAGGGCATGAAACGGCGCTCATCAAAGAACGCCGAAGGCTGCTTCAGCAAACCCAATAGATAGTCTAAATCCCTGCCCATCACCTCCTGCAGGAAACACCGATTGGCCTTGGCAAAGCGCGCTGTTACCAGCATATAGGTGGGGAATTGGAAGACCGTGAAGAACAGCTTCGAACGATCGGTAATAACCCCGACTGGAATAGTGTCCTCGGTACTGCCCAAGCAGTAATCGAAGATCTCGATGATCGCACTTTTACCCGTCGATGACTTACCGGTGATAATATTCAGGCCCGGCAGGAACGATACATAGTGGAGCTTGTTCTCGTAATCCGCCACACCGATGTACTTCACAAAACACTTCACAGTGATTTCAACCCCAACGTCCTGTAAATGGAAACAACGTTTACACTCGAAAAGACAATAGAAATCTTTCTACCCGCGTCAAGAAGCTCTTTGTTTGCATTGGCCACCCGCACTTCCCCGATCGACCTCACTGATAAGTCGTCGGCTACCTCGATACCGCGCTCGGCGGTTAGGATCAGCATCGCCGCATTGGTAAGCGACTTGAAATCCTGTACCCTCGCCGCGAGGCCCACCAAACGGCTCTGCTTCTTACACATCGTTCTCAGCGAGCTCGTCTTATTGGCGCCTATCAGGAAGGCGCGCATGGGTGGATAAAGCACCATCGGTAGCACCAGGTAACTGAGCAGCACGCTTCGCTCCTTGATGTCTGACGTCTCATAAAACTGGTGAATGACAGGGGCCAGGGCGAAGGGCGAACGCTGGAGTGTAAATAGAAAATCAATTGGACTGCTGTTCATTCCCACATCTTCCAATGTAATTCTTGTGACCGAGTGCTTGGTTCTTCGTCTGCCAGCATTTGGTATATCCCGTTGCGAAATTCACTCGGGGTGTGGTCATATCCACAGAGTCGGTCAACCTGCAGTGCGCATCGTTCAAAATAGAATTTCTGCGACTTTTTGTGCAGGTCAGCGATGCTCAAGCCAGCCGGGCAGTCGACAAGGTAACTACGCCGACTACTGATATGGGATTTATATTGATTGCGAGTATAGTCCTTGATGTCTGATTGGGAAACGGTGCAATCCTCGATCAATTCAGAAATATAGTGTTGCGCACATAACAAGTCTACTGTCGCGTCACGAATACTGCTATCAGCACCAATCTCACTAAGTTTTTTAGCAAACCGGCGGGGCTGAACGTCCATGCCATTCGCCGTGCATTCAAGCATCTCATGATCCACCTCGGGAAATTTCAAAGTGCCCGCCATATACCTTGAAGTCAACTCCCGCGTCTTTGAGGTAAATGCTTGGCCGGTAATCTGCCAACCACTAGTCATTAAAATCGGGCTGGTCATGAAGCCGAACATATCGTTCATGTACTCATCGCAGCGATGATCCCAGACGGCGCGCAGGCACTGTTTCTGGTAGCGCGCGATGCGCTCCGTGAGGTTGGGCTGGTCGGTTGCGATCTGCATCTTCTCAAGCACATCCATAAGATCTGAACGGCGCTCGTAGGCAAGTACCTCTCGTTGCAGCTTCAACGATTTGGAAGCAATCGCCTTGTCCGATTCCGCTAGCCTCGCTTCCGCAGCGTTGTAGATGTCCTCCAGCACCTTCAGTCTTTCCTCAGCCGTCAAACTATCCCAACTTTTCAGGCTTGCATTTTCACCAAAAATCTGGGTCGTCAGAAGAACTAAGTTAGTGTACTTCCGACAGTCGAACTCCGGCTTGAGCCAGTTATTCAAAGTTTTCCAAAAATTATGGTGACTGTCCGTCAAATTGTCGGCATAGTACTTAACTTCTATCTGTTTCTTGTCCGAGACAGTTACATCACCGAAGACTTCAATCCACAGGCTTTCATCATCCCCAAGTAAGTGGCAGCACTCCATCGCCACCAGTATCTGGTACTTGAGGGCTATAAAAAGCTTGGTTGCATCAAAATCGAGTTTTACGTCCACGACCACTCCAATCTCGAGAGACAGACCGGCCAGCGAGCAGCATCTGCCTTCCTGGCCTCAAAACCTCCAACATTGCTGGATGTATATCCAGCTTTTTTTGCAAATGGCATTGGTAGGTTATAAGGACCAGAATACATGATGTCCCTTTGGTCGAAGCCAGCCACTTCCCTTTTATTTACGCAAGCTCTATACAGCAGTAGAAGTAAACATGGACCAGCGAAACTGGTCAGCCGTGATCGGTACTTTGATCAATTTTCATTAGAACCTGCACTGTAGCCAAAGCCCTTCCTCGCTCTAATGAAATAGTCGCCTGAACTTTATATAGTGCTTATACACGCGCTGCCGTTCGTGTTCATGAGCCAAAAATCGCTCATCAGTTTGATGCTCATCAAAATAGATTCGTTGGACACCGCCAAGGAGGTGGACCGTATTTTACATCAGCATGCAACCAATTTGGTCCGTCATGGAAATTTGTAAGACATTCGCGCCAGCAGCATTATTTTAGGTCCGATACTATTGATTATCTGTGCTGTGAGTATCGGCATCTCAATTTTTTCGTGACGCATCTAAACGCAGACTTTGGCGGCGCCAATTGTTGCCTATACTATATTCAGCCGCAAATAAAATTTTGCGAAGTCAGTTGCGAGAGAAATATGGAGGAGTTATGAAATACAAGGTTCTTATAACACCTGCCGAGCCATCGATAAACGGTGAGCCCAATTACAGTGGCGTTCTGGCTGATTACGATATCGAAGCCGATTCGGAGACTGAAGCTGGAGATTTGGCGTTCACTCGATTTTGTCAGGAAAAACCTTATCACTCTCTCAATCGCGATGACTATCTCATAGACGTGCATTGAAAATCGGATGTGTCGTGTCGTGTCAGGTCTGATCTGCGCTGGAAACGCGCTGTAGATCTGCCTTAAAACATACTCGTGCCATTTTCGATATCCACCTATCAGTATTTTACTCGGGTTCGATTTCCTGTTTCCTATCCCAACTTCTTACCCTTAACTCCGAATTTCGGTATTAATCCAAGGTTCGTTCAGCTATATTTCCGTGCACCATTCACAGTTTGATGAGTGGGTCGCTCGATAGCTTGGTAGGTCGGGCTGCGCCCGACGATCAAAAAACGATGTCGGGCGCAGCCCGACCTACAGTGCTACGCTTCACCCATCCTGCTGCACGCCAAAAGCATATTCAGGTATATCCGCAGCTCCATCTTGTAATCCCCGCTTGCAGCCCATATTTTCCGGTTAGGCAAGTGGTTGAGGTATAATTCCATTTTTTCTATTCCGCTGTATTGGAGGGCTGTCATGCCGATCTATGAATACCGTTGCGGGTCCTGTGGTTTTGAAAAAGAATATCTGCAAAAGGTGAATGATGCGCCGGTTGCGGCGTGTCCCTCGTGCGGCAGCGATGCTTATGTCAAGCTTATTTCCGCTGCGGGCTTTCAATTGAAGGGTAGTGGCTGGTACGTTACCGATTTTAAGAACGGTGCAAAGCCGAAACCGAAATCTGATGCGGAAGCGCCAGCCGCTGTCAAGAATGAAACCGGACCTGCAGCAGCACCAGCTTCGGGCGCTGCGTGCCCGGCTTGCCCGGGTGAGTAAGCTTGCAACCTGCTAACGTGAAACGCTATTTCATTACCGGGCTTTTGATCTGGGTACCGCTGGGCATTACCGCTTGGGCGCTGAAATTTCTCATTGGTACCATGGATCAGTCCCTGCTGCTCTTGCCGGAGGCCCTGCGCCCTGAAGCGCTTGTGGGCGTATATGTGCCCGGCGTTGGTACGGTGTTGACCTTGCTTGTGGTATTTCTCACCGGCTTGCTGACGACGAATATCATCGGCCAGCGGCTGGTGATATTCTGGGAAGGCGTTTTATGGCGCATACCGGTCGTAAAATCGATCTATTACGGGGTCAAGCAAGTCAGCGACACGCTGTTTTCCAGTCAGGGTGAGGCGTTCCGCAAGGCATTGCTGGTGCAATATCCGCGTAAGGGTTCGTGGACGATCGCATTCATGACCGGGCACCCGGGCGGTGATGTGGCCAACCATCTCAAGGGAGACTATGTGAGTGTCTATGTGCCGACTACACCCAACCCTACTTCCGGATTTTTCCTGATGATGCCGAAAAGTGATGTGATCGAGCTCGACATGAGTGTGGATGCGGCATTGAAATATATTATTTCCATGGGTGTCGTCGCGCCCGGCAATGGTAAAAAAGATGCGAACCAACCCCAGGCAGCGCTGCTGCATGGCGCTGCCAGTTCCGCTTCAAGCGACAAATCCTGATTTCTTTTTCCCCCGATTACAGAGCTGTCATGCGTACTGACTACTGCGGCCTCATTGATGCCAAATATCTGAAGCAGAATGTCACCCTCTATGGCTGGGTGCATCGCCGTCGCGACCATGGTGGAGTCATATTCATCGATCTGCGCGACCGCGAGGGGTTGGTGCAGGTGGTATGCGATCCCGACAATGCGCCCACTTTTGAAAGCGCGGAGAAAATTCGCAACGAGTTCGTACTCAGAGTTACCGGCACGGTAAGACCCCGTCCTGCTGGGACCATCAACCCCGACCTCGTCAGCGGTGAAATCGAGGTGCTGGCACAGTCCATCGAGATACTCAATGCTTCGCTCACGCCACCGTTTCTGATGGACGATGAAAACCTGAGTGAAGCCGTGCGCCTGGAACATCGCTATCTCGATCTGCGACGTCCGAAAATGCAGGAAAACCTGCGGTTGCGCTACAAGGTGGCGATGGCGGTTCGCGTATTTCTCGACCAGCACGGCTTCATCGATGTTGAAACGCCCATGCTGACCAAATCGACACCCGAGGGTGCGCGCGATTACCTGGTGCCGTCACGTGTCAACACGGGACATTTTTTCGCGCTTCCACAATCGCCGCAGTTGTTCAAGCAGCTCCTGATGGTTGCCGGATTCGACCGTTACTACCAGATCACCAAATGCTTTCGCGATGAGGATTTGCGCGCCGATCGCCAGCCGGAATTCACCCAGATTGATATCGAAACATCTTTCCTGAACGAAGCTCAGATCATGGCGCTGATGGAAGAGATGATTTGCGGAATATTCAAAAGCGCAATGAATATTGATCTGCCAAATCCCTTCCCGCGCCTGGCTTACGGAGAAGCAATGTCCCGGTACGGCTCGGACAAACCGGATTTGCGTGTCTCGCTGGTTCTGACCGAGCTTACCGATGTGATGCAGGATGTGGAATTCAAGGTCTTCCGCGAAGCCGCCCTGAAAACCAGCGGCAGGGTGGCCGCGCTCCGGGTACCGGCGGGTGGGACATTATCCCGCAAGGAAATAGATGACTACACCAGTTTCGTAGCAATATATGGGGCGAAGGGGCTGGCCTATATCAAAGTCAACGCGCTGGAAAAAGGCCTTGAAGGCTTGCAGTCGCCGATACTGAAATTTCTGCCAGAGGCAGTGATACAAGTTATTCTCGAGCGTACGGGCGCTGAAGATGGCGATCTCATATTCTTCGGTGCGGACAAGGCCCAGGTGGTGAATGAGGCGCTGGGCGCGTTGCGCGCCAGGGTCGGGCATGACCGTGGACTTGCCGAATTTGGCTGGAAGCCTTTATGGGTAGTTGATTTTCCCATGTTCGAGCGCGATGAGGAAGAAAACCGCTGGAAAGCCTTGCATCATCCGTTCACCTCTCCTGCGGATGGCCACGAAGACCTGCTGGAAAGTGACCCTGGAAATGCATTATCCAGGGCTTACGATATGGTGCTGAATGGCTCGGAAATTGGCGGTGGCTCGGTGCGTATCCATCGCCAGGAAGTACAGTCAAAGGTATTCCGTGCGTTGAATATCGGCGCCGATGAGGCGCATGAAAAATTTGGTTTTCTGCTGGAAGCATTGCAATACGGCGCGCCGCCTCATGGCGGCATCGCGTTTGGACTCGACCGTATCGTTGCCATGATGACGGGCTCCGAATCAATCCGCGATGTCATTGCTTTTCCGAAGACGCAGCGCGCCCAATGCCTGCTGACCCATGCGCCCAGCGCGGTGGCTGAAAAGCAGTTGCGCGAATTGCACATCAAGCTTCGAAATATGTAAGCGCCAAAAGCAAAAGCTCGGAGCATGGTCGCGCGGAGATCCGGATTGAAAACAGTGCTCTCCGCAGGTGGGAGTAATTTTTCCAATCTCTATTCTTTGCGCAATAATCGCGGTGAAAATTTATAAGACGCCGGTTTCCGTCCTGGTAATTATCCACACGCCGGATAGGCAGGTTCTGTTGCTGGAGAGGGCGGATCATCCCGGGTATTGGCAATCGGTTACGGGGAGTCAGAATCAAGGCGAAACGCTTCTGCAAACGGCAGCGCGCGAAGTGGCTGAGGAAACCGGACTGGATGCCAGTTGCTACGAGTTGACCGACTGGAACATTCAGAGCGAATACGAGATTTATGAGGAATGGCGGTGGCGGTATGCACCTGAGGTGACGCACAATACCGAGCATGTTTTTGGCCTGCTCGTGCCAGCGCCGGTTCCGGTCACGGTGGCAGCAAGAGAGCATCTTCGCTTTGCCTGGTTTCCTTTGGAGAAAGCAGTGGAAAAGGTTTTTTCACCGACTAACGCAGAGGCGATACGAAAGCTGACGTCAGATAAAAGCGACAGAAATAATCGTAGCGAAAAAAATCCATGCCTGGAGCCGGGTAGAACCGATAGTTAGGATATTGGTCTGATAAAGTATTTTCCAGGCAGACCTTTGGATAGCTACCCGAGTTGCCAGCAGGATACTGGAGCATAATCGTGGCAAAACAGCATCTGTAATGAGCTGCTTCAAAAATGAAATGCTCCGTGCAGATGGACCGCGTCAACGGCGCATATGCCTTGAATTAGTCCAGTTTTAACAGCTCAGTTGCATTGCAGTTGCCAACTCGGCTCTTGATAAGCGATCCATGTGGGTCCTATTAGAGGTTGTCTAACCGTTTCCAGAGGAAAGAACAGGAGTAGCCATGTCAGCGGAAGCTATTGCATTTGAACGTTTTGATAACTTGAAAGATGATGACTGCGCGCAGCGCATTGTGGAGGCTAAAGCCGCACTCGGAAAGCGCGTCGTTATACTCGCTCATCATTATCAGCGTGCAGACGTTTACAAGCATGCCGATCTCACTGGCGATTCCCTGAAGCTATCGCGCCTTGCCGTGGAAACCGATGCGGATTATTTGGTATTTTGCGGCGTGCATTTCATGGCTGAGGTGGCGGATGTTCTCTCCAAGCCGGAGCAAATCACCATCCTGCCTGATCTCGCGGCCGGTTGCTCGATGGCGGATATGGCAAGTCTTTCCAAGGTGGAGCGTGCCTGGCGCGAGTTGTCGGAAGTGCTTGACCCTGATGAGACTATCACGCCCGTGACCTATATTAATTCGGCCGCTGATCTAAAAGCCTTTTGCGGCGAGCACGGCGGCATCGTCTGCACTTCCAGCAATGCGACAAAGATTCTGGAGTGGTCCTTTTCGCGCCGCGAAAAAGTACTTTTTTTTCCGGATCAGCATCTGGGACGCTGGAGCGGCCACAAGCTGGGGGTTCCATTGGACGAGATGGTGGTGTGGGACTTTGATGAGCCGTTGGGCGGGCTTACACCAGAGCAAATCAGGAAAGCAAAAATCCTGCTATGGAAGGGGCATTGTTCGGTGCATCAGATGTTTCAGCCGCAGCACATATTGCGATTCCGCAATCAGCATCCGGACGGAAAAGTGATTTCACATCCGGAATGCAGTTTCGAAGTATGTAAAAATTCCGATTTTGTTGGTTCTACCGAGTACATCATCAAGACCATCCGCGAAGCGGAGGCGGGAACCCGCTGGCTGGTGGGTACCGAACTGAATCTCGTCAGCCGTATTGCGGAGGAGTTCAAACCCGAAGGGAAAATAGTGCAGTTCATGGCCTCGACAATCTGCATGTGCTCCACCATGGCGCGCATCGATCCACAACATCTGGCGTGGACACTGGAAAACCTGATCGAGGGCGAAGTGGTGAATCAGATCAAGGTGCCGGCTGCCGAAGCGGTACTTGCCAAGCTGGCACTGGAGCGGATGCTGGAGGTTTCAATATAATGAAAAGATACGATTTCTCCAGGGGACCGGAAACGGATATCGGCGGGGAGCATGCATATCAATTTTCCGGGATAAGCTGACGTTCACCATATGCTCAATACGCTGCATATCGCGACCTATAACATTCACAAAGGTTTTTCCCATTTTAATCGGCGCATGGTGTTGCATCAGTTGCGTGACAGCTTGCGCGCGCTCAATGCAGACATCATTTTTTTGCAGGAAGTGGTCGGCCTCCACAAGGGGCACGCGGCGCGTTTCGAAAACTGGCCTTGCAACCCCCAGTACGAGTTTCTTGCCGATTCGGTCTGGTCGGATTTCGCATACGGAAAAAACGCGGTATACACTGAAGGGCATCACGGCAATGCAATTCTAAGCCGTTACCCTATTATGCGATGGATCAACCTCGATGTTTCGGCGCATCGTTTCGAGAGCCGGGGCCTGCTCCATTGCGAGATCGATGTTCCTGGCTGGCCGGAAAGGCTCCACTGCATATGTGTGCACCTGGGGCTGTTCAAGAGAGGGCAATCCCAGCAATTGCAAGTGTTGGGGCAGCATATCGAGCAACTGGTCCCGCGAGGGGCACCGCTGGTCATTGCCGGAGATTTCAACGATTGGCGCGAAATAGCGAGCCGCGTTCTGGTTGAGCGATTCAGCTTGATCGAAGCTTTTGAGTCGACTGAGGGTAGGGCGGCGCGCAGCTATCCCTCGGCATTACCGTTGTTCCGGCTCGACCGCATCTATGTGCGAGGGTTCCAGGTAGAAAAGACGCAGGTGCATCGAGGCCATCCCTGGTCGAAAACTTCCGATCATGCTGTGCTGTCGGCGACAATGACGCTCAGATGACATTATCCGAACCGCACAGCCAGATCACCGCTGCTGCTGCGCTGCTAAGGGCGGGCGGGGTAGTGGCCTTTCCTACCGAAACGGTTTATGGTCTTGGGGCGGATATCTCTAGTCCTTCTGCGGTACAACGTATATTCGAGATAAAAAAACGGCCGGTGGATCATCCTCTCATCGTTCATTTTGCCGGCTCGTCCCATTTGCAATGGTGGGCGCAAGAAGTGCCCGAACAGGCTTGGCAACTGGCCGAACACTTCTGGCCGGGGCCGCTGACTCTGGTATTGCGGCGCAGCCGTCACGTGCCGGAAAGTGTAACGGGAGGTCAGGATACGGTTGGGTTGCGGGTGCCGGATCACCCCGTCGCGCTTGCCTTATTGAATGCACTGGGCTCGGAGAAAGCGCTTGCCGCACCGTCCGCCAACCGGTTTGGGCGTATAAGTCCCACAACGGCGGCTCACGTGCGGGAAGAGCTGGGTGAGTCGGTAGATATGATTCTGGATGGCGGTCCGTGCCGAGTTGGCCTGGAAAGCACAATTGTCGGATTTGATGGCCAAATGGCCGTCATATTGCGGCCTGGCGGCATCTCGTTGCCAGCACTGGCAGAGGTATTGAAAGGCAGGGTGACACTATCCGGACAAGAGAAGCTTGCTGTACGCGTGCCGGGTGCGCTCAAGTCTCACTATGCGCCGGAAACGCCATTGGAGCTCTGGCCTTCGGGATCATTATCTCCCCGCGCGCTCCAACTTGGAGCAAGAGGATTGCGCGTTGCGGTAATAGCTTGGTCGGACCAACAAATGGATCATGCCGAAAACAAAAATATCGTCCATTTTTCCATGCCTGCTGAACCGGCGGGATACGGTCGTCTTTTATATGGAACGTTGCGCCGTTTCGACCATGAACGGTTCGATTGCTTGCTAGTGGAAGCCCCTCCGGATAAACCAGGCTGGATGGCGATTGCGGATCGGTTACAACGCGCCAGTTGTGCCGTTCAGCGCGATGATTGAACTATATCGTTCATGGCAAAAGATCTCGAAAATAAAGTGATAAGGTGGAGGTAAAGGTGGCGATGAATAGCGCGGTTCGTGCGGTACTGTTTGACGTTGACGGCACATTGGCTGATACCGAGCGTGACGGGCACCGTCTCGCTTTCAATGCCGCGTTCGAAGAGTCCGGCCTCGACTGGGAATGGGAAGTCGAACTCTATGGCGAGCTGCTGGCTATAACGGGTGGAAAAGAGCGCATCCGGCATTTCATGGAAAACTATGCACCCGCCGAACTGAGCAGAAGCGGACTGGATGAGTGGATAGCCGGCTTGCATAAGGTGAAAACGAAGCACTATGTGAATTTGCTCGAAAGCGGCGGAATTCCGCTACGTCCCGGTGTGGCTCGCCTGATTCATCATTTGCGCGATACGAATATAAAAATGGCTATTGCGACTACCACGACACCGGAAAACGTAACCGCACTTTTAAAATCTACGCTAGGGGAGGATTCCCCCGGCTGGTTCGATGTTATTGGCGCGGGAGACATTGTTCCCGGAAAAAAACCCGAACCGGATATTTATCACTGGGTACTTGATCAACTGGGGTTGCCGGCACAACAATGCGTGGCAATAGAAGACTCTGAAAACGGGCTGAGAGCATCGCTTGCTGCAGGGCTCGATACGGTAATCACGATTAGCGATTACACTCGACTACAGGATTTTAGCGGAGCGGCGGTAGTATTGTCGGATCTGGGCGAACCGACGCAACCATTTACTATGCTACAGGGGAATCTGCCTGTCACCGGTTGGGTGGATAGTGCACTACTGCTGAGGTTGAAGGGTTGAAATACAGGGGGAAAGCCATAGAGCCGCCTGCAATAATCATCGCCCACTTCAATCAAAATCCGCGCCCCAAAATTGGAATTGTCATCTGGAAGAGGTAGTATCGGTTTTGATTGCTGGCAATTGCTGACAGAAAAATAAAATGCTGAATCCCCGCACCACTATTTATTCCCGCAGAATGCTTCGACTCTTTGAAGCCGCAGGACTCATCGTTATCGCGTTGGCCACGATATTCGCAGGTTATCAAGAAACCATGCTGATGGTACACAACGCCAGAGTTACGCTTGCAGATCTGCTGCTGATGTTTCTCTATCTTGAAATCCTGACTATGGTGGGGTTATATTTCGAGTCCGGCAAGCTGCCGGTACGATTCCCTCTTTACATCGCAATGGTGGCGATGGCGCGATATGTGACCGTCGATATCAAGGAGATGGATAGTATGAGGCTGCTCGGTGTCTCCGCCTCGATTGTACTGGTCGCATTGGCGGTTCTGGTCATCCGTTTTGGACATGTGCGTTATCCCTACCTGGAAGACCTGGAGGATCTGGAAGACGCGACGTCCAGAAAAACGCGTCCCCTCGATTGAAATGAAGGGCATTAGATGAACAATCCTGTGGTTGGCGTAATAATGGGTAGCAGTAGCGATTGGGAAGTCATGAAGCATGCGGCTAATATATTGAGTGAGTTTAATGTGCCTTACGAGGCCGAGGTGGTTTCCGCTCATCGTACTCCGGATCGCATGTTCGAGTATGCGGAAACCGCAGTCAAGCGAGGGCTCAAGTGTATTATCGCTGGTGCCGGCGGTGCGGCCCATCTCCCTGGAATGATTGCCGCCAAGACTATCCTGCCGGTACTGGGCGTACCGGTTACCTCCAGGCAGCTTAAAGGGCTGGACTCGCTTCTTTCCATTGTGCAGATGCCCAAGGGTATCCCCGTCGCCACCTTCGCCATAGGCGATTCGGGTGCATCCAACGCGGCATTGTTTGCCGTTGCGTTGCTGGCGGTGGAAGATACAAAACTCGCAACGCGTCTTGTCGCATTTCGCGAAACTCAGGCAGCAACGGTCGCGGCAACGACACTGCCTAAATTATGAGCATCAGGCCGGGAGCGATGCTGGGGCTTCTTGGCGGCGGCCAGCTCGGCCGCATGTTTATCATGGCTGCGCAGCGCATGGGCTACCGTGTCACCGTACTCGATCCAGCCGAAGGGAACCCATCGAGCAGCGTGGCTAACCGCCATTTGCGTGCGGATTATCTCGACGCCGATGCGCTGGGTGAACTCGCATCCACCTGCGCGGGCGTTACCACGGAATTCGAGAATGTTCCCGCTGAGTCCCTTCGAATACTCGCTGAGCACTGTGTGGTCAGTCCGGCAGCAAACAGTGTAGCGATTGCGCAAGATCGCATTCTTGAAAAAAATTTCCTTGCGGCAAACGGGTTGGGGGTTGTGCCGTATGCGGTAATACAGAATTCACATGAATTGCATAAATCGCTCAATCTGGATGAGGTGTCGCCCCAAAAGCGTCCGGAACTGTTTCCTGGATTATTTCCGGGTATTCTCAAAGTAAGCCGTTTCGGTTACGACGGCAAGGGCCAGGTACGGGTAAAAAACGCAATAGAACTGGATCATGCGCTGAGTGGAATGAACCGGACTGCATGCGTGCTGGAAAAGCTGTTGTCATTGGAACGTGAGGTGTCGGTTATCGTATCGCGCGGATTCGATGGCGAAGTTAACACTTTTCCCGTATCGGAGAATCAACACCGTAACGGCATACTCGATGTCAGCATTGTTCCAGCCAGGGTATCGGAGGCTGTCGTTCAGAAAGCACGTGAAATTGCGGTTCGGGTTGCGGAGAAACTCGATTACCGTGGCGTTTTATGCGTGGAATTCTTTGTGCTTGCCGATGGCAGGCTGCTAGTGAACGAAATTGCTCCGCGCCCACACAACAGCGGCCATTACACTATTGATGCCTGCGCCACCTCCCAGTTCGAACAGCAGGTAAGAATACTTTGTGGCCTGTCGCTCGGCAGCACGGCCATGCACGGGGCAGCGGTGATGGTGAATTTGTTGGGCGATCTATGGCAGCGGGGAGAGCCGGAATGGGAACAGTTGCGGCGGCATCCGAATGTCGAATTACACTTATATGGCAAGCTTGACGCTCGTCCAGGACGAAAAATGGGGCACTATACCGTGCTCGCCGAGACGACTGAAGCCGCGTTGCAGCTTGCGCTCGAAATCAAGCAGTCGCTGGAATGTTAGCGTGTCTCCATATTTACAATGGCACGTTTGTAAAAGATAAACATCATGCCCGATCAATACACGTTGTTTGAATCCAGCATCCGAAGCTTGCCTCTGTTGCATCGCGGAAAGGTGCGCGACATCTACGCGGTAGATGGAGACAAGCTCCTGATTATCCAGACCGACCGACTTTCCGCATTCGACGTGATCCTGCCGACGCCCGTCCCGGGGAAGGGAAAGCTGCTCACCGCTCTATCCAGTTTCTGGTTTGAAAAACTGGCTCGCATTATTCCTAACCATCTGACCGGCATTGCGCCGGAAGCGGTTGTAGCTAAGGGCGAGCATGAACAGGTGTCCGGCCGTGCATTTGTGGTAAAGCGGTTGAAGCCGCTGGCAATAGAAGCCATCGTGCGAGGATACGTTGCCGGCTCAGGCTGGAAGGATTATAAAAGTACCGGCATGATCTGCGGGATCTTATTTCCTCCTGGATTACGGGAAGCCGACAGGTTGCCTGGAGGGGCGGTCTTTACGCCCTCAACCAAGGCTGAGCATGGCGCGCATGATGAAAACATCCCATTCAGTGAAGCAGAAAAACTGCTGGGCAAGGGGTTAGCGGAGCAAGTGCGAGACAAAGCCATCGCGCTGTATACAGAAGCGGCAGATTACGCGATAACAAAAGGCATCATTATCGCGGACACCAAGTTCGAATTCGGTCGGGACGACGCAGGCGAACTTTATCTGATAGACGAGGCCCTGACTCCCGATTCCTCCCGTTTCTGGCCTGCCGACCAGTATGCACCCGGAAAAAATCCCCCCAGCTACGATAAACAGTTCGTGCGTGACTGGCTCGAGACTCAGGACTGGAACAAAAAAGCCCCCGCTCCTGCGCTACCCCCCGATGTGCTCGCCAAGACAACACAAAAATATCAGGAAGCCCTGCGACGTCTGGCCGGTTAGCTATAGGGCTGAAAAAACGAGCACAGCAAGCATGCCGCCAGGGAGGTTTTGCTGTTAAAAAAGCCCTATCAGCATCTTTGTTCCCAACAGGTAAAGCAGTACGACAAAAATTGCCTTGAGCGTGCCCGTCCGAATAATGTGGGTTGCTTTTGCGCCAAGGGGCGCGGTTAGCATGCTGGCGAGCGCGACCCAGCCTACCGCCGGTAGATGGACGTAACCGAGGCTGTAATCCGGCAACGGCTGGGATTGCGTCATCCCATTCACAATATATCCAATGGTGCCAGCCATGGCGATGGGAAAGCCCACCGCCGCGGAAGTGGCGATGGCATGTTGCAGTCTGACGTTGCAGATGGAAAGAAACGGCACCGTCAGCAATCCCCCACCGATCGCGACAAAACTGGAAACCATCCCGATTATGCTGCCCGCCCCAACCATACCCCACCTTCCGGGAAGCGTGCGGCTGGGTTTGGGTCTGATTTTAAGCAGCATTTGTGTGGCGGCATAATAGATGAACACGACTACAATAATGCTGAGGACCTGGCTGGAGAGCATTCCCGCCACCGTCGCGCCACTCAATGTGCCCAGGATGATACCCGGAGTGATAAATTTCACCACTTGCCAATTCACCGCGCCATGAGCGTGATGTGCGCGCATGCTGGAAGCGGAAGTGAAGATGATCGAGGCCATGGTAGTGCCCAGGGCAAGGTGCAGGATGCGTTCAGGCGGAAAATGCTGGGCACTGAAAATGAAGCTGAGTACCGGGACCATGACTAATCCGCCACCAATACCCAGCAGTCCGGCAAAGAAGCCCACGAACATGCCCAACAGCAGATAGGCGAGCCACCACTCCACTTCAGCCTTTGCCGTAATGGGCGCTCGGCTTCGGCGCGCCGGGATAACTCCCTGGAGGGGAAATCCTCGACAAGCCCGACATTACAGAATTCCCATGATGAAATTCCACTCGGCCGGATCCACCGGTGTAATGGACAGACGGCTACCCTTTTGTAGAATACGCAGGGTGGCCAGTTCGGGATAACCCCTTAATTCCTTGATGCTAACCAGGCGCGTCTTTTTGACGAGCCGCACGTCAACGTTGAACCAGCGCGGGCTCTGCGGTGTCGCTTTCGGATCGAAATATTTACTGCCGGGATCGAATTGTGTAGCGTCCGGGTAGGCAAGTTTGCTAACCTCGGCAATGCCGGCGATTCCGGGTTGTTTGCAGCTCGAATGGTAGAAAAAAACCCCATCGCCGACGCGCATTTGATCGCGCATAAAATTGCGTGCCTGGTAGTTACGCACGCCATACCAGGTGACGGTTTGTTGGTACATTGCGCCAAGGTCGTCAATACTTACGTCGGAGGGTTCAGATTTCATTAGCCAGTAGCGCATATCAGTTCCTTGCTGTTCCTATAATGTTCCAAGATTGTTTCAAGAGAATATACTCGAATCCATCACCTTGATTGTTCGACAAGACCGGTAAAATCTCGTCCGGAATCCCACCCAAAACCATTCCCGAGGGAACAATATGGGAACCCTGCAGCATGACGTACGGACAAAGCCGATCCGAAGCGCGGCCGCTTCTCTCCGACGGGTGGTGATTTGCTTCTGCGATACGACCAAGGGAACGAAGATATGGTCATGACTCTGAATTGCAGGGAAGCTGCACATCACTCTTCGGACTCCTGCTAAACCGAATGATGCTTGGCCTCGACAGTACGCCTCAGGTTGAACGCGAGGAGTTTTCCCAGCCGTTCGTTGCCCACCGGCCCCCTGCCGATCCGCTGGAGCATGTCAAAATCCGGTGCTTTGTTAATTGCGACCATGCATGGTCCGTTGTCAAGCAGGGCGACGTCCCAGCCGATCACCACCTGGTCAGAGAACGCGGTGCCATGGGCATATCGGACCAGATCGATCAGCTCAGGCCAGCATGGAAGCTTGCGATGCAGAATCTGCGCGCCATTTTCGTAATACTGCTCATACCATCCATCCACGGTAGACCCCCAGGCTCCGCAGGTTGCCCTCCCCAGCTTGCCGGTATGAATATCCACATTGGCCGCGATTCCCCCTTTGTGAAAATTGTCGACAACGGCGGTGCTATTTTGCGCCATGCGAAAAACCGCATTGGTAACTTCGAATTCGCCTCGCTCATTACGGCAGCTCATCACCCGGATCGTTGCAAGGGTGCCATTGCCGAGGTCGGCGATCTCCCTGTGATTCACGAGCCGTGGCTGCACCAGGAAAGCTCTTCGTTGTGATGCCTGGCGCAAGCATTCAAGCACCTCGTTCGCGGTAGCATTCTTACCGTCGTTGCGTCGATATTGCCCCGAACCTAGATAATCCCAGCGTGTGGCATTTTTTCCGTTCTGACCATGCAACGGCTTCACGAAGAGATCGATCTCCGGGAGGCCCGGCCCGCTCCAATCAATTGCCGTAATCTTTCCCTTTGCGACGCTTAGAAGGGCAGGCGCAGTGGCAATATCAAATTCACGGCAACGGGACATGAAGCGTAATTTGTCTTTGATGCACGCGGTGCTGCGCTCCGCCGGAATGGGAAGGCCACCATTGTAGTCGCGCAGGAGGCGATATAGCCCGCTTTTCATCTCAAAGCGATTCACGTATTCGGAGGCGTGCTGTCGCTTATCATCGTCATGCAGTTCGAAAATATAGTACCAGGGAGGCAAAATCGCGCACCGGAGCGCGAGTCCGATCTGCTCGCGGGCTTGGCGGGTTATCCCCTTCCCAGTCCTCTTCTTTATTGTCTGCCCGTTTAGCGCGGTAAAGACTGTTGCCAGTACAGCGATCACCAATGGCACAAACGGTAGCACCGCACAGATTACGATACGTTCGCGGAGCCTGATCTCGTGCCAAATCTCGTGCTGAAAGCATCGGTGGACAAAAGTTGCTGCCGAGGTATCGTCAGGCAAGCGGGAAAACGTCCACATCGCACCGCTCAATTCGCGCGTGATCCTGTCAAAGCCCCAGCCGCTTACAATCTTCGTCATGGCTATCCAAAATTATAGCTTCAATATAGTTATTATAAATCAACGACCTGTGTATGAAGTTCTATTGCAAGCATTTGGTGCTTGAGTAAAGAGTCAAGGCTTAAGTCGAGGACTCCCACCGTTTCCCCGGTCTGCCCGAGGAGGAGCAGAGCAGTACGCAGCCGCTAAGGTAATCGTGATGGCTCTGGAACTCCGGGACCTTCTCTCGTCGGGCCGGCAGGAGCGTCTTGACGAGTCCTGCGGCCGTCGCTCGCTTAAACCAGGGCCTCGCCGGTCAGCCTCTCCAAAATGCGAAGCGATGAACGCGACGGATCGTTCATCGCATCCACGGGCAGGTAGAACGTCTGATCGAAGCTGTGCTGCCCCGACACCGCGCCGTGCAGCACCAGGTCGGTGATCGCGATCCAACTTGAGCCGGGCGGAAACTCCATGAACTTGTGCGGTGCTGTCTGCTGGTATTCCTTGTCGCTCATGCCGAGGGCGCGAAGCGCCGCAATGTACTGATCGTATTTGGTCTTGGTTCCATCGACGATGCCGAGGCGGGCCAGAATAGAAGAAATCAAACTCGGCTCTTTGAGGCGCACGGAAGGCAGGAAGCGACGCACGAAGGGTTCAAACGGTTCGCCGAGCTGCCAGATACGCGGTCGAGTGGTGGGATGGATGTTGGAGAAAATGCGCAACATGCCGCGCCCCTGGGTAGGATACCCGTAGCTCGAGTCGATGTGCAGGGCCTGGATGTTACTGCGCTGAAAAGGCCGATAGGTGACCCGTTTGCGGTCCAGCGTTCCTTGATAGCTGGGGAACAATTGGCCGATCACACTTTCGGTCCACTTGCCGTAGCGCGCCATGGCCGCCTCGAGATCAGGACGCGCCGTATCTCTGACCTTGGCGCGCATCATCTTGCCGCGCACGCGCGCGTAATGATATTTCTTGATACTGCCGCGCGCAGGATCGAAGATGATTGTGGGCCGGCCGTCCTGAACGTCGGGCTCTTGGGTCAGGATCTTCGCCGTGTCAGAGATCAGGTCCCGCTCTTGCTCGGTCAGCTCAAAACCGCTTCTGGGCAGGTAGATGACGCCTCCCCCTTCCAACGTCTCAATGGCTGTGCGTCGCATTTCCGGCGTCGATAGATCGGCTCCGGGCTCGATCGTCAGCATCTTCACGGTTTCAGCTTCGCATACGGAAACATGTTCTTCATTCACCACGGCATCCCCTCGAGGTTTAAGAGTGTAATAGCCAGCCAGCAAATTAATAATACTACTTCATCGCTGGTATCGGGTAGTATCATATTGATACCATTCTGATCCGCCCTAGGATCATGCCCGCGAGAAATGGAAATTCCGACTCCATTGGCATGCAGGATGAGGCGTTTTTTTGCCCAGTGTGCGAATTGCGCCAGCGCCGCCGTCGCTATGCAGAGTAGGGATGCGGCTCACTCCAGTCGTGCCGCTACTCATCAATTTTGCGCTTGGCATCCGCGGAAGACAAGAGTCACTGCGCATTGTGGCGCTCCTGTCGCAAGCGTCCATTGAAGCTTTTCAACAGGCGTTGCCGGTCAGCTTGACCTGGTCAGCTATTCCCAGATCGCAGGTGGTTATCGTACCGGTCATGCTGTCTTCCTTTCGACATCATCTCATGACCTTTCATACACAAGAATAGCTGATAGTTCTTACTTTGGCAGCTTCTGTCCGCTGCGCGAATTGCGCTATATTAAATGTAACCGAAAGGTATTCTAAGAAATAACGTTGCGCCATATTAAAGGTTACGACGTCCCCCCGAATTCGAGTAGTGTCTGAGTTTGGAGTCCAATCTTACGCAAAGGAGATTGGACATGAAGAAGCGATTTACCGAAGAACAGATCATTGGATTTTTACGGGAGGCTGAAGCCGGGTTGCCGGTGGCGGAGTTGTGTCGCCGGCACGGGTTTTCTGAGGCGAGCTATTATCTCTGGCGCAGCAAGTTTGGGGGAATGAACGTCTCCGATGCGAGGCGGCTAAAGGAACTGGAGGCCGAGAACACGCGGTTGAAGAAACTGCTCGCAGAGTCGATGCTGGAGTGCGAGATCACGAAGGAGGCCCTCCGAAAAAAGTGGTAAGCGCACCGTCACGTCGTGATCTGGTGCGCCATATGATCGGCCGGGGATTAAGCGAACGGCGGGCATTACGGGTAATTGGCATGAGTGCCAGTGCCTATCGCTATCGACCTGTTGCAGACCGAAACTCGGCGTTGAAAGCGCAGATCGTGGCATTGGCACAGCAGCACCGTCGTTATGGGGCAGGCATGATTTATCTGAAGCTGCGTCAAGCCGGGGTGGTGGTCAATCACAAGCGCGTCGACCGTTTGAATGCAGAGGCCGGTCTTCAGGTAAGAAGGCGTAAGCACAAGAAGATTCCGATGGCCCATCGCCAACCGCTGTGCAGGCCACAGGCCGCCAACCAGGTTTGGTCCATGGACTTCATATTTGACCGCACGGCGGAAGGCCGCAGCATCAAGAGCTTGACCGTGGTGGATGATGCAACCCATGAAGCGGTGGCCATTGTTCCAGAGCGAGCCATTGGCGGACAGCACTTGGTACGAATCCTGGACAGGCTGGCGGCCGCGCGCGGACTCCCTCAAGCAATTCGCACGGACAACGGGAAGGAGTTCTGCGGACGGGCCATGTTGACCTGGGCACACGAACGGGGTGTCAAGCTGTTCCTGATCGAACCGGGCAAGCCCAATCAGAACGCCTATATCGAGTCATTCAATGGACCTTTCCGCGAGGAATGTCTGAACGAGCATTGGTTCACCAGTTTGCAACATGCCAAAGTCATCATCCATGCATGGCAGCGGGAATACAACGAGGAACGCCCCAAGAAATCATTGGGGGGATTGACACCTTCCGCCTATGCCAAAACACTCGTCCATAAATCAGATAAACTACCCTCGGACTCTAAAGCCCGGTGCTACTGAAAACGGGGGGACGTCGGTTACAGAAAAGGAGGCCATGATATGGTAAAGAGTGCCCGGCGTGAATATCTGGAAGCGATCCGAAGACGTTATCGCCAAGCGCGCAGGAAAGACAAGAATCCCATCCTGGATGAATTCTGCGCCAATTGCGGCTATCACCGCAAATACGCCATTCGACTCTTGGGCTTGCGCTCCAGACCCCAGGGCGAAGGCCGGGCGCCGAGCCAGTTTACGCTTGAGCGGCGTTGCTCATGCCGCTCAAGCGCATCTGGTTTGCCACTGATCAGCTGTGTTCGAAGAAGCTCAAGGCTGTAATCCAGTAACGCATTTGATGTTCAGCAAGCCCTGTAAGTTACTTTAAGCCCCCTTATTATCTTAGAGGATTGAGTACGAGCTTTACGCTACCCTGCGTTATGCAGGTCGGGTATGCCGGTAATTATCACTGAAAGTATAGCAATCCAGTTCTGGCGAGCGGAAGCATCCATGACAAGAATCGTTAAGTACCCAGGATTTAACTTCGGGTGGCAGATTTAATTCTTGAATATAGAAACCGACATACTCAAGAGGCTGAGCCTCATCCAGGAGATTTAACCTTTTCCCACTCTCTGACTTGGCCCGGAATGATACGAAACAATGGATGAGACTCGGGAATAATGATGCTTCGAAACTGCCGATGAAGGTTTGGCGTTCGCCTGTGAAGTTTTTCTCTGAGGTGAGCCCACTCGTACAATAACTGTCCTTCTGTTTCCTCAATTTGCTTCACGGTTACCGGTTGCAAAATCTTGCTTGTGTCAAAAGCATAGCCGCGCCTTTCGCCCTCCTCCGCAAGTCCGGTCAGAAATGCTCCCACTGCTGGGATCGGCTCTGGATGTGAACTAAATCGGATAAGCTGAGGATGCTGCCTGTAGCCGCGAGTTACCCCGCCTAATACCGCTTGGGCGAGTAACGCCTCTCTCCATGCTGCGACGAGGCCTTTGGCGTCTAGAAAACGCGGATGAACAGTCCAGAGACGCATAGTAAGCTTCTGCGCCACTCCTATCGATATGGCCGAAGATTAAAGTATACGCTCCTAGCAGCCTGTCGGGCTTGAAGAATCGAAGCCGATTTCCTTTAAGTACGACAGGTTGCGAGCATCGGCCGTAAAGAATCTTGAGAAATGCAAAACATAGGATAGGCAAATGTGAGTACCGCAAATTTTTCGCCTTTCCCATCAATAACGGCAATAATTATTATCATATGCGCTATATTGAATTCAGCTATCTTGAACTGAGGAGGAAAGCCATGCTACCGAGCGCAACGAGTTCCCCTCTGGACGCTGCCATTAAAGTGGGCGAAGACCTTGCGCTAAAAGTGCTCGAGTATCGTCTGGGCGCCATAAAAACGCGCGCCGTTGCACTGGAAGAGTTCGAAAAAGATTTGCCTATAGACTCTTTAACTGAGATGAAAGCCATGCCTGAATCCGATTTCATAAGGAACTTCAGGGATGCGAGATCAAGAGGTACTCTTATGGCAGAGGGTGATTCCTGGTTTGATTACCCCTGGAAAGATGTTTTGAGTTGCCTCGAAGATGAGCATGGCTACGATGTCGAGTCGGTGGCGCACAAGGGGGATCATGTTGAACATATGGCCTATGATGGTGGCCAGTTGGTGCAATTTTTACGGCGCCTGGAGAGGCTGCTGTTAAGGCAGAATAAAATCCCGAAGGCAGTTCTTTTGTCGGGCGGCGGTAACGATTTCGCGGGCAGGGAGTTTGGGATGATATTGAATCACAAGTTATCACCCCTGAGCGGATTGAACAGCCAAGTGGTGGACGGTGTCATTGAACGAATCTTCACTGCTTTTGGAACGATATTGAGTGAAGTGACTACACTTTGTAACAGAACCATCGGTAGAAACGTTCCGATTTTGATTCACGGTTATGACTATCCTGTTCCAGATGGCAGAGGATTCCTGGGGGGATGGGGTCCTTTTCCTGGCCCCTGGCTAGAACCCGGGTTTCGCGAAAAAGGTTTCGATGATCTTTCTGAAAGGATGAGCCTGGCCAGGGTACTGGTTGATGAAATCAACGACATGCTTCAAAGCATAGTAGGTCATCCGGAATTCTCGCATGTAATATACATCAACCTTCGCGGTACATTACGTGACGATTTGTCAGTCTATCAGGAAGACTGGGCCAACGAGCTGCATCCATCATCTGCTGGATTTACTCTGGTTTCGAATCGTTTCGCGGAAGAAATTAATCTCCTGCCGTGATCAACCATACCACTAGAGGCAATAATCAGGCACACCTTCAGCCGTACTTTTTCACGGCTTCCAGCCCGACAATATGCAGAGATGAAGGCTGGTCGAGCGCGGTTCTCGATGAAGAGTCCTGAAAATTCCGGACCTGTAAACCAGCAACTGGAGCGGCGCCAGTTTATCGGCTATGCGCTTGCTGCGGGAATTACCATTGCAATTCGGCCTATGTGTGTGCAAGCGCTTGCAATCGATACCGGCAACAACGCCGCCGAAGCCGAAAGCTCATCCAAGGATAGTGAACAACACACTGGCCGGCGGCATCTACAGTCCCTTCACCCGATTACCTTGTTTCTCTGCGGCGATGTCATGACGGGAAGGGGTATCGACCAGGTATTGCCACATCCCGGCAACCCCATCCTCTTCGAGGGCTATATGAAAAGCGCTAGGGGATATGTGGAGCTTGCCGAAGAGACAAATGGTCCGATTCCGAAGCCGGTCGATTTTCCCTATATCTGGGGCGATGCGCTTGCCGAGCTGGACCGCAGAAAGCCCGACTTGCGCATTATTAATCTGGAAACCGCGATCACCCGCAGTGATGACGTGGAACACAAGGCGGTCAATTACCGCATGAGTCCACACAATATTCCTTGCATTACCGCAGCGAATATCGATTGTTGCGCTCTCGCGAACAATCATGTTCTGGATTGGGGATACTCGGGACTTGCAGAAACGCTGAAAACGTTAAAGGATGCGCATATAAAAATTGCAGGAGCCGGCCGCGATATCCGGGAGGCGCAAGGTCCTGCAGTGATGACCATTCCCGAAAAGGGGAGGGTGCTGGTCTTCTCATTTGGGTCGGAAACCAGCGGCATCCCCTGGAGCTGGGCTGCTGCGCCGGACAAACCAGGAGTGAACTTATTGCCTGATTTTTCCGCCGCAACGGTTCGAGGCATTCGCGACAGTATCGGAAAAGTCAGATTGACGCGTGACATCGTGATTGCGTCGATTCACTGGGGCAGTAATTGGGGCTATCAGCTCCCACCCGGTCAACAGGAATTTGCTCATCAACTAATCGATGAAGCAGATGTTGATATCGTCCATGGCCACTCTTCGCACCATGTGAAAGGGATCGAGGTTTATAAAGGAAAACTGATTCTTTACGGCTGCGGCGACTTCGTGAACGACTATGAAGGCATTTCCGGGCACGAGATTTACCGCGGTGATCTCACCCTGATGTATTTTGTCTGTACGAACCCCTCGACCGGAAAGTTGATCAGCTTATCCATGACGCCCATGCAGGTCAAACGCTTCAGGTTAAATCATGCGGCTGAGAAGGATGTCCTGTGGCTAAGGGATGTCCTGAACAGGGAAGGCAAAAAATTCGGGACTTCGGTTGATCTCCAGGCAGGTAATACGTTGGCGTTGGGATGGGCATCGGCACCTTAGCAACCTGTCGGACTTAAAGGAAATCGGCTGCAAAAGCGTCTGTCTGGCTCATATTTCGCTGCTTTTTCAATCACTAGAATAACTATTGACCTTCAAATCCTCAAAATCTGCCATCAGCCGGTCACTTTTTCGCTTCGATTCTTCAAGTCCGACAGGCTGCCAGCAGAAACCGCGCTCAAGGTTGTCCAGCTCCCGGTAGATTGAGGAATTCGCGCCGGGTCTTCGGCCCGTAGGTCAAGAAATGGGGCTCGGGATGTTCCATATAAGCCAACCGCTCGCGGGCGATACGGTCGCGTTGGGTATATTTCTTCACCTCCTCCGGGCTGATCGAGTAAACCTTTGCAGCGTTTAGTCCAAAAATCCTGGCTCGTAGTTGTGGAGTTATTTCAGGATAGCCATACCTGGCGCGCAATTCGGGCGCGATCTGGAACGCGCGGAACGCCTGAATCTGATCCTGCGGGGAGCCATACCAGATGGAATCCGTGCCCCAGAGAACGTTATTCTCGCCACAGTACTTCAAAAGTTTGCCCAGCGCATGCGCCGCACCTTCCGGGTCGCGCATCAGGTAGCGCCAAGTGCTGCCAAGCTCCGCATAAACGTTGCTATTCGGCGATACTCCGTTCTCGATGAGCGAGCGGATCAGCGTATCGATACCGTCATAAGCGCCCCTGCCCTCGAAGGCGCGTTCAGGAACGGTAGTTACGAAGCCCGAGTGATAGACCAGGAAGGCAACGTCGGGGAAGCGCTTTGCGACGACGCCGATATCACTGCATTGGCTGTGCTCGTAGGATCGTTTGCCGAAGGGCAAGCCCTTGTGTACGCAGATGACCTTGACGCCGAGTTTGCGTGCTTTTTCGATGAAACGCGTACCGATGTCGTCCGACAAAAAATAGCCTTTGCCACCCGGGCCGAACTGGGTGTAGGTCTTCCAGGCAGACACGCTCCAGCGTTCTTTCAACTCGTCCATCGCGTCAAGGTCATGTTCCTGGTTGGGGTTGACGCGTCCATGGATCAGCAAGCGGTGCATCCCTTCCATCCGATCGACAATCCTGCGCACCGCGTCGGCCTCCTGGATTGTAAGCGGTTCGGCGTCAGGTTTCGATGGTACAAAGGAGAGCACCATCATATCGGTATCGGAATCGAGGAACACGTCCTTGATGAACTCATCCGGACCCAAACAACGCAGGTAGCTGTGCGAGCCAGGCTCCGACGCGAGTGCGCAGCCCGTTTTGGGCATCTGGCTCAGGGGTTTTTCTCCGGGCGCGAGCTTCTGCAACCAGGCGCCGTTCGGGTCCACAAAGTGGCCTTGCACGTCGAAGATGAATTCGCCCTTGCCCCCGATTCGCGCCTGTGCGAGTTCGGGATCGAGCGCAGCTTCGATCGGCAGATCGAAAAAGCCGCCTGCATTGCCTGCCGCGGCGTTCGCTGCGTTGAAGGCAAGTAAAGTGGAGGCCGCGCCGCAAGCGGAGATCAGAAAATTTCTTCGAGAAACAGCCAAACGCTTTGAATTCTTATCCGCCGCTTCATGTGCGAGGCGGTTCGCGGCCTGATTCACGGGGGATAACGGCACCGGCTCAAACTCCCCGTTGGATGTCGTGTCGAGCTTGATAGGGAGTCGGGCGCCGTCCGGATCAACGAGTGGTTTAGCTGAGTTCATATTGGCAGGTCCTTTCAAAAAAAATAAATGCAAAGCGCAGGAGAGTTCGCCGCCGAGAAAGACATGTGCATTATTCAATTTCACCTTAAGTTCGCACACCTCGTCCTCCCAGATTTGATCTTGAATGGGACGTTCCACTCGCAACCCAAATGCAAGCTCCACTTGGAAAATCAGGTAAGGAGACGCTGCCAGACAGGTTAATACAGGGAAATCGATTTGGCAAAGCGCGTATTTCAGATCGTTGCTTGACCCGCTGACGCGGCAGGGCTTGCGCAAGCGGGATCAAGCAGGTCAAAGCGAAATGTGCGCCTCCTTTCTCGCAATGTTGCCGGCCGCTTTTACTTGCCTTTTTGGTATTTTTGACAAGCGTGATCTACACTGGGTTATCGGAAGAGCGCGTATCAAATCTCGCGCCGAGCTCAATTGCGTTTTGTCAGATCAGGCTAGCAAGGCGCCGCTCGGGTTTGTCATGTTTATAGCGCCTTCCGCAGGCAGCCCTGTTATTACAATTGAGTACTCGCTAATTCATTCCAGCATATGATCCCGAAGGGGCATGGGGGCTATGATGAACTTCCGCCGACGCGACATTTTTCTGAAAATTGAATCGCTGCCGAGTTATAGCCCGCTCGCACCTGTGGCCTGCGCGCGTCACTTTGGGCGCGATTGCATGTTCAACCCAGGCCATGAATCGGGCCGCGTATCCGCGCAGGAAATCCTGGCCAGTACCGCCGATGGCCTGGTCTACCGCGAATATATCGACGCGCACTATACGATTCCGAACAAGGCGAAGCTCATCAAGGCGGATGTCAACGAACCGCCGTGGGATCGCAGGATTCCGGGCTGCCTGCTCTATGCAAAACCATGGGAGCGGCTGTATATCCATGTCTGGAACGCGGATACAAGCGACTGTCACAGTTTTCATATTCACGGGCTACGTTACGGAATCGAATCGGATGGGGCCTGGCCACTGGGTGTCGCGGGGCGCGATGGAGGGCGCAGCGATGAAATTCTTCCTGGTCAGAAGTGAACTTACGTTTACGACGTTACGCCTGACATGGTGGGCGCCTGGGGGTTTCATGACCACGCGCACGACGTTGCGCGAAACATTAATCTGGGCTTATTCGGCGGTTTGATCGTCCGAAACCCGGCCGCGCCTTGTGCAGATCATGAGGTTCCGGTTTTTATTCATCAATTTGCCGGAAGCTCGGGCGTTGCGTTTCAAAGCAAGCCTCTTGCTGATGGCGATTCGTTCAATTTCGTTTTTGCCGATGCGAAGATTGTTCACTATTACTGCGCGATCCACGGTCCCACGATGAATGGAACAGTCCAGGTCACGGCGGGCGCACCGGTCAGCGCAAACGTCAGCGTCCAGGACAACAAATTCGTCCCTTCCCTGATCCAGGTGGGCCCTGGTGGAAGCATCCACTGGCAAAATGACGACAACCATGAACACATTGTATTTTCTGCTGGAGGCGGCGCTCCAAACTTCTGCCTCAATGGCCGCGCGTTTGTCGGGAACACACCGACAGTGGCGGGGGATACTGGCGAGAAGCTACGCTGGTATATATTCAACCTGGATGTCTCCGGTATCTGGCACAACTTTCACCCCCATTCGGTTCGCTGGGCGCTGCCGCTTCCTCCTGGAGGCGCATCCGATGTACACGGAATGAGTTCTCTGGAAACATTTATCACCGATACTGAGATTCCTCCCGCCATACGGCTTCCGTACGCTCTCGAGCAGTTTCAGTGGAATCCGTCGGAAAATGCCTGTCGCGTGCGAATTCGCGGAGATTTCCTTTTCCACTGCCACGTTGAAGAACACATGATGGCCGGTCTGGCCGGCCTGGTTCGTGCTCGCCAGTACATCTGGATTTCCGACGAATTGAGCAAGTCGATCGAGGTGGAATTGCCCTTTGACGATGGAATGAATGAGTGTCCATCGGTCGATATTCTGCGCTGCCTGCATGACCACGATGCAGCGCCCACATCCGGCCACGACCATTCGGGCGGCGCTAGGGAGCACCTGGCGCCAACCGTGGAAGCGGTAGGTATGGTCGGCATGGGTGGAATGGGTGGTATGCCCGGCATGGGCATGGGCGGAATGAGCGCCATGCCTTCGCGGGATATCCTTGAAGCAGCCACGAAAGGAAGGTGGGAATTGCTGCCCTGTCCCGCGCCGATACTCGCTATTCATGGTGCGGTGTCGCATACCGGTAAAGTTTTGTTGTTTGCTGGCTCGGGCAATGATGAACTTTTCACCACCGGTTTGCGCAGTGCGGTGTGGGATTATGAAAACGGAGAGTTTATTTCTCCTTTTACTCCTGTGGACTTCTTCTGCGCAGGCCAGGCATTTCTGCCTGATGGCCGGTTGCTTGTCGCGGGCGGCACAACGGAGTATGACAGGGATGGCCGCCCCTTCGTTGGGCTCGAAACCAGCTATCTGTTTGATCCGCTCTCCGAATCTTGGATCCGCAGCCAGGATTGTTTCCTGATAAGGTCCCCGCAGATGCCGTCAACCCATTTATCTTGAACCTTAGGGTCCAAGGCGGTCACTAGCCGGATGCATCAGGCGCTTCCTTAGAGGACTCGCACAACAGCATCACGATGGTTTGCAACCAGTTCTTAAAAAGTTGGTTCAAAGAATATAGGGCTAAACAAACACCGCAGGGAACAACTTTTATCCATTACTGCCTGCATTTAATATCTGACTCAGCCGGCCGAAATGAAGAATTTGTTCGGGCTGGCTTGAATTTGTAATCCGGGTTAAAACAACTTGTCCTGTTCCGGCATCACCGCATCAAGCGCTGCCTGCATGTGATCGATTCTACGCTTAAATTCTTCCATGTCAAAGCCTCCTCTGTTCCTCGTCGTGAGCAATTCATGAGTAATGTTCAGCGCCGCCATGATAGCGACGCGCTCTGACCCGACCACTTTGCCGCTATCCCTGATTTCACGCATCTTTTTGTCGAGATAGGCCACCGCTTGGAGTAGTTCCTCGCGCTCTTCGTCGGGGCAGGTAACGCGGAATTCCCGCCCCATGATGGTTACATCCAAAGCTTTGCCGGTCTTCATTCTTCGCTTTCCGGAATCTGCATCAGGATAGCCTCGAGACGAGTGGTTGCGACACCTATTTTTTCGGCCAAACGCTTATTTTCACTGATGGCGCCAGCCAGGTCCTGGCGGAGTTGGATATTTTCCAACCGCAATTGATGACATAAATGCACGAATTGATCAATTTTCTCTTCGAGGGATTTCAGTTCCGATTCCATCAAGTCACTATAGTTTGGAAATCCCTGTTGAGTCAACTCCCTGTTGAGTCAACTGCTAACGTGATTTTCTAAATGTAGTTTCAAGCAATCCACAGCAGTCAGTCATGATCCATCGGCCAGTTCGCAGCGATAAATTTGATAGTGAAAGCAGAACCATCAGTTTACGCCCCAAACTGATGGTTCTGGTAGAATGCCGGCCACGTTTGAGGTGCTCTGGCCGCTTTGCGCGGTCGAGTTAAACGGGAACCAGGTTAAGCAACCTCTGAATATAAATCCTGCGACAGGATTTATTCAGCGGTTTCTTGAATGCCTGGGCTGCCCCCGCAACGGTAAGCAGGTGTGGGCGTATCGAATAAGGAATTCTGAACAGGAAGTATTCCGTAAAACGCTGGGTTGGCAATTACGTTGCCAACCCAACTGCCAGACGTGGAGACTTTTTCAGAGAACTCTGATGCCACTGTGAATGCTCCAATTCATGGGAAGGTGATACGTCAAATCCTGCGAGCCCGGATACCGGCCTTGAACGCAAATGGAAATATCGCGTGGGGCGGTATCCTGATCGATATCTGTTCGCTCAAAAGCCTCTGCGGTATTTCCTTGTTCTCGATACATGGTGGATACGACTCCTCCAATTACAAGCTGATACCATGGGTCTATTCCACAAACTACTTTTTCCATTTTTTGTCATGTCTGCGTCTTCAATGGCGATCGCTGAATCCAGCGATCCGGCGAAACTCCCGCTTGAAGAGATCGTCGTTACCGCCACCCGCTTTAATCAGCGTGTCGAGAAGTTGCCGATAGGCGTTTCTGTGATCCACGCCGAGCAGATCAAAAATAGTGCTGCTTCGACTTTGCCGGAGTTGCTGCAACAACTGGCTGGCATCCATACCCGTAATGTCGATGGCAGCCCGGACCCCCAGATCGACATGCGCGGATTCGGCATTACGGGTAATCAGAACACGCTGGTTTTGCTCGATGGCCAGCGGATGAATGAAAACGAACTGGTGGGTATCCGCTGGTCGACCGTTCCGCTTGATTCAATTGAGCGCATCGAAGTGCTCCGAAGCAGCGGCGCCGTGACCTATGGGGCTGGCGCCACGGGTGGCGTAATCAATATCGTCACACGCGCTGCCGCGCCTGGTCGTGTGTCGGGTACCGGAGGCGTTTCAATTGGCAGCTATAGTGCAACGGAATTCAATGGGACGCTAAACGCTGCAGGCAAGAACCTTGGGTTGGCGCTCACCGGTAACGCGCTGCAAACGGATAACTATCGCGTCAACAACGCATTGCGTCAACTGAACCTGCAAGGAGATCTACGCTATAAGTTTACCGGTGGGCGGGCATTGTTGAAGTTCGGCCTGGATGACCAAAGATTGGAATTACCGGGGACTCGCACCGAATCGCAGTTGCGAACAGACCGGAAAGGGACCGCGACGCCGCGCGATTTCAGCACGCGCGAGGGCGCATACGTGACGCTCCGGGGAGAACGCACTACTGGATTTGGCGAGTTTGCCGCGGATCTTTCCTTTCGCGATGTCCGTCGCACGGCATTGTTTGATGATTACAGTATCGATGGCTTCAACTCCAAAACGTTCGTCAATTCACAATCCGACGTGTGGCTGTTCAATCCGAGGGCGAAACTGCCGTTTCAGGCTTTAGGAATGGATCACGAACTGATACTGGGCGCGAATCTGGAATGGTGGGACTATCGTGCCGAACGCCTTACCGGATCGGAAACCGTGCCGGGCTCAGCATCCGCCACCACACTACAGACCGATGTCGTGGCGACTCAGCAGAATCGCGCAGTTTACCTGCAACACACCTCTACTCTACCCAAAGGTACGACCATTACGCTGGGAGGGCGGCTGCAATGGGTGGACAATAAGGCCAATGATCGTTTCAATCCCTCAGCGCATGCCCGTGGTCAGCAGAGCCGCACCGTCCATGCCTATGACGTCGGCGTGCGTCAGCCACTGGGATCTGCATTTTCGTTCTACGGCAAGTTTGGCCGCAGTTTCCGTATACCCACGGTAGATGAAAACTTCAATCAGTTCGGTGGGCCGGCATTCGATTCCATAATCAAGATACTTGAGCCTCAAACCGCTCATACCGGAGAAATCGGGCTGGATTATCAGCAAGGACCAGTACGTGCCCGTACCTCACTTTACCGGATCAACCTCAACAATGAGATTAACTTCATCAACATAGACCCGTTTCGGTTTTTTGCCAATACGAACCTCCCCCCTCGAATTGCGCCGAATTAAATGTAACCGAAAGGTATTCTGAGAAATAACGTTGCGCCATATTGAAGGTTACCGAAAAGGAGACCTTGATATGGTAA